>NZ_CAXLML010000111.1:0-5000 GCF_964187505.1 Candidatus Chordibacter forsetii | reverse complement strand
GATTAAGGCTGCTGGGTTCTCCCATTCGGAAATCCCCGGGTCAAAGCGTATTTGCCGCTACCCGAGGCTTATCGCAGCTAGTCACGTCCTTCATCGCCTGACATCGCCAAGGCATTCACCAATTGCCCTTGCTTCATTTGTTTACGATTCATTAAATCGCCGTATGGTATTTATTCCGGATGAGCGACACTTGTGTCACCCATTTTACGTTAAAACTATCAAAGAACTAAAAGTTATAAAAGATTTTGTGCTTCCAGAAATGGTGGGCCCAGGTGGACTTGAACCACCGACCCCCGCGTTATCAACACGGTGCTCTAACCAACTGAGCTATGAGCCCCATTGACTACACGGTCGAAAACCTAACGAATGGTGGAGCCAGACGGGATCGAACCGACGACCTCCTGAATGCAAATCAGGCGCTCTTCCAACTGAGCTATGGCCCCTCAATGTAAAGTGCATCCAATCGTCAGTTCATTCGAACGTGATGGAAGCGAAGAACAACAATGTTCTTCAAAACCTATTTTGTGTGATCCGGAACGGATTATCCGATCTCGAAGCTTGTAATTAAGATTCGATCGACCTACCTATCCGCGAAGGATAGGTTGGCTCCATAGAAAGGAGGTGATCCAGCCGCAGGTTCCCCTACGGCTACCTTGTTACGACTTCATCCCAATCACCAGCCCCACCTTAGGACACTGTCTCCTTGCGGTTAACTCATGTACTTCGGGCAGAACCGGCTTTCATGATGTGACGGGCGGTGTGTACAAGGCCCGGGAACGTATTCACGGCGTCATTGCTGATACGCCATTACTAGCGATTCCAACTTCATGGAGTCGAGTTGCAGACTCCAATCCGAACTGGGCCCGGTTTTGTGGATTTGCTCAATCTCGCGATATTGCATCCCATTGTGCCGGGCATTGTAGCACGTGTGCAGCCCTGGTCGTAAGGGCCATACTGACTTGACGTCGTCCCCACCTTCCCACCTCAACAAGAGGTTTGTCTTTCCAGAGTCCCCGGCATTACCCGCTGGCAACTGGAAACGAGGGTTGCGCTCGTTGCCGGACTTAACCGAACATCTCACGACACGAGCTGACGACAGCCATGCAGCACCTGTGCACTGTCCAGCCTAACTGACGAATTCCTTTCGGAAAACTACGACAGGCATGTCAAGACCAGGTAAGGTTCTTCGCGTTGCCTCGAATTAAGCCACATGCTCCACCGCTTGTGCGGGCCCCCGTCAATTCCTTTGAGTTTTAGCCTTGCGGCCGTAGTCCTCAGGCGGTGCACTTAACGCGTTAGCTAGAGCTCCGAAGGGGTCGAATCCTCCGAAACTTAGTGCACAACGTTTACGGCGTGGACTACAGGGGTATCTAATCCCTTTCGCTACCCACGCTTTCGTGATTGAGCGTCAGTACTCGTCCAGACAGTCGCCTTCGCCACTGGTGTTCCTCTAGATATCTACGCATTTCACCGCTACACCTAGAATTCCACTGTCCTCTCCGAGACTCTAGCCAAGTAGTTTCAGGCGCAGTTCCGGGGTTAAGCCCCGGGATTTCACACCTGACACACTTGGCCGCCTGCTCACCCTTTACGCCCAGTAAATCCGAGTAACGCTCGAGGTCTCCGTATTACCGCGGCTGCTGGCACGGAGTTAGCCACCTCTTCCTCTTTAGGTTAACTCAGAATAGGCTATAAACCTATTTGTTGTTCCCTAATGACAGGAGTTTACGACCCTAAGGCCTTCATCCTCCACGCGGCATTGCATCATCAGGCTTTCGCCCATTGTGAATGATTCGAAACTGCTGCCACCCGTAGGTGTCCGGGCCGTGTCTCAGTCCCGGTGTGGCTGATCATCCTCTCAGACCAGCTACCCGTCTTAGCCTTGGTGAGCTTTTACCTCACCAACAAGCTGATAGGCCGCGAGCCCATCCTTGAGCGCCATTACAAGCTTTAACCACTTTACCATGCGGTAGAGGGTCACATACAGTATTAATTCGCCTTTCGGCGAGCTATTCTATACTCAAGGGCAGGTTGCTCACGTGTTACGCACCCGTTCGCCACTGTCCACAAAACCGAAGTTTTGCTTATCGTTCGACTTGCATGTCTTAACCATGCCGCCAGCGTTCACTCTGAGCCAGGATCAAACTCTCCAAGAGAGTTATGCGACTAAACGCATAGGCTCGAGTCAAATAAATGACTCATTTATATTTTCAAAAAAATTGATCGGTAACCCGTTCATTGGATCACACAAAATAACTTTCAAAGAACAACCCTCGTATTTGAGGGAAAGAGTTCCAACAAATAGAGAATCAAACCTTTCGTCAAGTGAAATGATATTTTTTATTTCATGTAAATCTTAGTACTAGAAAACTCTCCATAACTCCCAAGACCCCTTTACTTACTGGACTATACTTTGATTGCGGGGAAGTTATTATAGGTTTCAGGCTGCTCTGTTAACAAGTATTCCGTTACTATTTGAGTGGGAAAAATTCTTCAGTTTGACACATTTTTGGCTTTTAAATTAGCTTAAATCAGAGGTTTTCAGCTACTTTCGTACTTTTTCGTCTCACATTTTAACTCAAATTAGAGAATTTCACTCATTAATAAATACGAACTGAATCAATCATCATTCAAAGAGACCAGTAATTCATTTCGAAGCGATTCTTGATCACTACTCCCATTCATCCAATGGAATGTGCATTGATAATTTAGAAAATGGCTTATAGACGACTTATATAGGTTGCAGTGCAATCGCATTATATGATTTGTACGCTTAGCTTAGTGGTCTCTTAAACCGAACAAGAAGTGGATGGATTGCTAGAAGGCATGTATTTACAAGGTTTCTTATCTACTTGTTCTTGTTATTATAAAACTAGTTTCAGATATAAGATCACTTCAGTCTTTATTAGAGGAATCTTGAAGAACTAACCTTACCATTTTCCTCAACCAGAATGCCTTAGTCGTAAGATTGCTTATTACTGAAGAGCATACAACCTGCTCCAACCTTAACCCTCCGAGCTTGTGTACATATTTATTGCTGCTACAAACCGAGAAATGCCGACGGTTCTCCAATGATTCTCTTCCAATTCGAGGATGGGTTCGTCTAACATACTCAACTCGCGGTATCCCCTTGAGCGGGAGATGTAGGTGAGAGCTTTACGATTTAGTCTACTTTCATCAGGGCAACGCGGAAGCCAAGTTTTGATGACTTGCTTTTAGTGGGTCCATTTCCTCTTCTTCGAGAATTCATAAATGACCCAACATTACCCCAAGAGCCTCCTCGTTGGATATTTTCCTCTCCTGTTTTAGGACCTCTCGGATCCAATTCTCTGCCATCGGGGTAAGACCCGAGAAAGTCAGCGACCCACTCCCTGACATTGCCATACATATCATGAAAACCCAAAAGATTTATAAGGGCCAACTGCTACAATCATGTCTTTGCCACTATCCAGATAGTTAGCTAACTCTGTACTAACGGAGTTCCCCAACTGTAGTATGTTGATGTTCTAGTCCTACAGACATACTTCCACTGGGCTTCAGTTGGAAGGTCAAACTTCCAACCTCCAATACCTTCCTTTTTATTTATTGATTCACAAAACGCTACAGTTTTATGACAAGTGACTCTTTCAACAGGCAGTTTACTACCAGTAAATTCACTTGGGTTAACTTTCATTACTTGTTCATACTGCTCCTGCGTAACTTAATATTTTCCAAGCTAAAACACCTTGGTTAGAATTACAGGATAAAAGCTACTATTTTCACCTCCAGGTCCCATGATAAAAGCCCCCGGCGGACACCAAATCAGTTCCATATTAAGGGCTGGATAACAATGTAATTCGGCTTCGAAGCGTACCCATCTACGGTATTTGCAAAGCGGTTTAAGGCTATATCTGCGGTTGCTTGCTTGGTCTGCTCCACAATCTGCCTCACCTCTGTTTGCTCAGCATCACTCATATCCGCAAGCTTAGCAGCACCCCCTTTCTTAGCAGTTAGCTTCATCTCCGTTTCCACAACAGTTGCCAATTGCTTAGCATCCAAAAAGTCTACCCGTCCCTCTACAGCAGAAACAGCACTAGCGGACACCTTGAACTGAGTACCCCTTATCACAGCATGTGCAACCTTGGTGCTAATTGCTTAACTTTCTTGCCTCAACCACTAAGTTTCCCGCTTCCAAATTAAGCACTGTTCGGCTTGGACTGACCTCCTTTTTAAAGTCACCTGCTTTTTGATTCGTTCCCTTAAAACTCTTTTGATAGAGCAGTAAGAACCAGTTTTGCATTCTCTCCCAAGTGAGTAAGCGTACCATTAGACAGGAGTAAATTATCAGATGATTCACTACCAGTAGTAATGGTAGCCCCGAAAGCGATCGATTCTCCGACTATGACTTCCCGAGATGCTGGCTTCAACTCGAAATAACTATCTCGGGTAGGCACGAATACTTCTACCCTACCCTTGGCAGAGGCTACAATAACACCGCCCCTGCCATCATCATCCTCAAAAGGTAAGGGTACGGCAAAAGAGGAAGTCCAAATGCCCTCTTTACATAATCTTGATCTGCAGATGAAAAACCCGTCAACGGAACGGTGTACTTGCGACCTTGGGCGTTTTAGATTCGTGCCTTGCTGCCGACTGATTCTAGGTAGCGGGCGTATAGTATTCGCCCGTTGGCACTTGTCCATGTGCGGAAGGATTCCTCAGCACAAGCACGACCTGAAGTAAGGATTTAAAACATACAGACATCATCAATCGTCAAATAGATGACGAAAAGCTTATATCTAAAACTGCTAATTCTTTAAAGACCCAAAAGATTGGATCCTACAAGCAGAACTTAACCTTGGCGTTTGCGGGAGAACTTGGACTGGAATTTCTCTACTCGACCAGCGGTGTCCACAAAGCGTTTCTCACCAGTGAATGCTGGGTGAGAATCCATGGTGATATCGCGAACTAATACATGGCGGTCGATGCCGGCCACATTCTCAGTTTTCTTGGAACTAGCAGTA
>NZ_CAXLML010000110.1:0-4685 GCF_964187505.1 Candidatus Chordibacter forsetii | reverse complement strand
GAAATCTACGACTGGGATTCAGTTTCGAGTAAAATCTTATAATTTACCGAGTCAACCAAAGCTTCCCAACTTGCAGTAATCACATTATCACTGACCCCAACTGTGCCCCAAGTTAAATGGCCATCAGTAGATTCGATATGTACCCGAGTGATCGCATTCGTGCCCTGGTTGCTTTCAAGAATACGCACCTTGAAATCGACTAGGCTGATTTGAGATATATAAGGAAAGTCTTTCTCCAAGGCTTTACGCAGGGCTTGATCGAGGGCTGATACTGGACCGTTACCCTCTGCCACTACATGTCGGGTTTCTTCTTTCACGCGTAATTTGACCGTAGCTTCGGAGGTGGTTGCATCTTCTTTGCTTAATCCTTCGACTCCCACATGAAATCGTAAAACCTCAAAGACTGGATTTTCGCCACGAAGAAAACGCCTGAGTAAAAGATCAAAAGAAGCATCTGCAGATTCAAATTCGTACCCTTTGAACTCCAAACTTTTTAATTCTTCTAAAAAGGACTTCATCTCAGGAGACCTTCCATCGACATCCATGCCCATCTCTTTTGCTTTTAGCATGATACTGCTTCTACCAGACATGTCAGATACAAGCACTCTTGTACGGTTGCCAACGGTTGCCGGGTCGATGTGTTCGTAACTGCGAGTTGACTTAGACGCGGCATCTGCATGCACGCCACCTTTGTGAGCGAAAGAAGCAGCTCCCACATAGGGGGCTCGAATGTCAGGCCGCAAGTTGGTGGAGTCGTCAATAAAGAGAGAAAGGTCTCGAAGCTTGGAAAGATTCTTCGAGCAATTGGTCGATCTATCCATTTTGAGTTCTAAGTTAGGAATAATCGTAGTAAGATTGGCATTTCCGTTACGCTCGCCATAGCCGTTCATCGTTCCTTGGACCATGACGGCACCAGCTTCTACTCCAGCCAAACTTACCGCAACTCCGACCCCCGCATCGTTGTGACAATGTACGCCAATTTTTGATTTTGGAAAGCGTTCAACGACAACTCGTGTGCTTTCTTCAAAAGGGGTGACCAACTTTCCACCATTAGTTTCGCACAAAGTAAGAAAGTCAGCACCTCCACGATCGGCGGCTGCCAAGGTGGATAGGGCATAATCTTTGTTGTCGTGAAAACCGTCGAAAAAATGTTCTGCGTCATAGATGACCTCTTTACCCTGTTCTTTTAAGTATCGAACGGTATCTTCGATCATTAGAAGGTTTTCTTCCGGAGTCGTGCGTAAAACATCTGTAACATGTAAAAGCCACGATTTTCCAAATATGGTAACCACTGGAGTATTAGCATCTAAAAGTAGTTTTACTTGGGCATCCTGATCTACTTCGGTTTTTGCTCTTCGTGTCGATCCAAAAGCGGCGATTCGTGCATGCTGAAGATCGAGGCTTCCCACCTGTTCAAAAAATGCCATATCACGGGGATTACTTCCCGGCCAGCCTCCCTCAATGTAATCGACTCCAAATTGGTCAAGTTTTTCAGCAACCCGAAGTTTGGAGGCAACGGTGAAAGATACACCCTCAGCTTGTGAACCATCTCGCAAGGTAGTATCGTAAATTAAAACGTTTTGTTTGCTCATGAGGTGATAAAAAAATCGGGAAAAGAGAACGGATCAATTAATGCACAAAAAAGAAACATCTTTATTGTTTAAGAGAGCATATAATGCTCACCTCTCCTAGGTTGGCAACGGCAAACAAATAGGTGTATTCTTAATGAATATGAGATTTGATTTATCCAGTCATCTGGGAAAAGAGATTTTTGATTCATTAAGGTCTGCCCCTTTTCAACCCTATTTATTGGACTATGGAATACCTAAGGTGAAAAGCTTTAACCGGGGTTTGGTTCTCGCACTTTCTCTTCTCTTTTCGAAAGATTTTAAGATTTTCCCCAAGGGTTCTAGAATAGGAGTTATTTTACCTCCAGGTATCGCTGGATTTGTTTCGAACTTTGCATTGCTTCTTAGCGGTCGGATTCCTGTGAATATTAACTATACGATGGGCAAAGAATTAAATCTTGAAGTGCTACAAGGTGCAGGGGTTACCACTGTGGTGACAGCTTCAAAAATGATGAAAAAGTTTAACGAATTTCCATGGCCAGAAAATTGCTTGTTGGTGGATGATTTCTTTAAAGGGGTGGCTAGTAAACGGTTCTTGATATTGAAAACTTTTATAAAGGCATGGATATTTCCCTCGTGGACTAGTAAAGAATTTGAGGTTCCTCAATACGGAGGATCAGACTTGGCGGTCTTGATTTTTACCAGCGGGAGTTCGGGTAAACCGAAGGGGGTAAGATTAACTCATGCCAACCTGCTGGCTAATTGCGGACAACTATATGACTTGGAATTATTCGAGAATCAATCGAAGGTATTGGTTAACCTTCCACTTTTTCACAGCTTTGGTTTTACCGTGGGTATGCTTTTTTCGACTTTGCGTGGTTTGCACCCAGTTACATCACCCTCTCCCTTAGACCATAAATTGAATCTCAGAATTATAGCTGAGCAAAAAGTAAGAATTCTTTTAGGTACGCCCACGTTCCTGGGAGGCTACCTAAAAAAAGCAAAGAAGGGAGAACTCAAAAGTATTCAATTTGTAGTGGCTGGAGCGGAAAAAAGTCCGCAAACTTTTCGTGATCGTTGGGAGCGGGAAGCCGATTGCCAATACCTGGAAGGGTATGGACTCACAGAAACCTCTCCAGCTATTTCTTTTAATCTGCCTGCTACTGGTAAGCAGAGTGGTTCGGTTGGAAGGTTGTTACCTGATGTGGAGTGCCAGACCATAGATCCGGAAAGTGGTGATATTACTCCTTTGGCAGAGGGGGGAATACTATGTTTTCGTGGGCCAAATATATTTGCTGGATATTGGCAGGATGCTGAACATTCGAATAAGGTGCTCGATGAGAATGGTTGGTTCAAAACTGGCGACCTGGGAAGACTCGACCGAGACGGTTTTCTTTGGATTGAAGGAAGGAGTTCACGCTTTTCCAAAATCGGGGGAGAAATGGTGCCGCATGGACGGGTAGAGGAAGAAATTACTGAGCTTTTGGAGATTTGCCAATCAGAAGGTCCTAAGTTGGTTGTATGTTCTGTGGAGAATGATCAAAAGGGTGAAATTTTAATCGTTGTGTCATCTTTTAACTGTGATCTTAACCAAATTAAAAAAGGCCTTAAAATTAGAGGTTTACCAAACCTTTGGATACCCAAAGAATTGTTACTTGTGAAAGAAATCCCAATCTTGCCTACTGGCAAAATTAATTGGTTAAAAGTAAGATCGTTTGTTACCTCACGAATTAAGGCTTAAAACGAACAAAATACATTCATGGGATAGGTTTTGTTTTATCTTTTTGGTAGGCCGGCCGGGACTCGAACCCGGAACCAATGGCTTAAAAGGCCACTGCTCTACCGATTGAGCTACCGACCCGAATGTAAGCCTTCTTAACTATAGATTAGGATTGTTGCCGTCAATAAACAACGATTGAAAAGTCGAGTCATCCCCCAAGCACTGTTATCTGGTGAATTTTTATTTTATTAAATATGTATTGGACCTTGGTGGAATCTTTAACGGTTGTTTTTACAAAGGTTTTTTCAAGAATCCAATTAAAATAGATAATCTATAATTTTGTGTTCAGTCAGGCTATGCGGTGAGATTCCTAAAGTTTTAATTAGGTCAGATTGGACACACAAAAAATACAAACTATCAACCAATCTGTATTCTAGTCATCTCAACGATTTCAGGCATCTTCTTCTTTTATTTCTTCCAAGGGTAAGCGCAATGGATACCACCGATTAGCCCATCGATTAAATTCCTCAAACTTGATAATTTCTAGCCGCTGTGCCATTTCCTCAACGACTCCTTTTATTTTATCAGGTGAATCTTCACTTTTTGATACAGGCTTGTCAGAAGTAGCTTTGTATGAGTGAGATGGGAGATGGTCATCTAATTCAAACTTTGGAGATCTTACTGTGGTGTCGTGAATTTTTACAAACTCCTTGGCTATTATAAATTCTTGGTCTTGGTAAACCTTTTGATCAAATAAACTTTTAAGCATAGCATATGCGAACATACCCAAAGCGTCGCGGGCGTTGTGAGCAAGGTAATGTCTTTGCCCAAATGTGCTACGCTCATCGACTTTAAAAGAAAATCGGTACTCATAAAGCTCGGGCTCTTTTTGTTTTGTTTTTTTGGGGGGCATGAAACGATTAGGAATTCATTCTATCAATTCAAAATAGAATTAGTCCATAGCATATAATTCATTAAAATAATTCAAGTTTTATTAGCTAGCCAACTAGTATTTTTTGTCGACTCTTGGGGTGTTACCACCAATCCAGACGGTTTGCTAAAAACACAAAAACTAGGCAAAGAACGCCAATGGTTCCCAAAGTGTACAGAATGAGTAAAGGAATTAACATGGGCCATTTTTCAATTTGGTCCAAATTAGGCTCTTTTTTTTCCAACTCGGCGACTCTTCGGTGAATGTAAATGATGCGGGCTCTTTCTTTTTCGTTAGAGGCATGTTTAAGGCATAACTCAAAAAGTTCTTTATCAAAGGAAGAGTTATCTAACTCCCGTTCTGCAACTCCTCTATAATCCAAACCGATAGACATAAAAATAGATTTAAAATTCTATTGCCTGACGGGCAACAATTATGAAGATGGTTGAACCCCAATGAATCGATC
>NZ_CAXLML010000109.1:0-2581 GCF_964187505.1 Candidatus Chordibacter forsetii | reverse complement strand
TCAAAAAAATGCGAAAATCCGCTGAGGCTCACATGTTTCAGGTCACCGAAGATCTTGTGGCCGAAGCACGGATTTCGGTTGAGCAGGAGCTCCAGTCCGAGATCTCCCGTCTTCAAAATCTCGCCCGTCTCAATCCATCGGTGGATCAATCGGAAATCAAAAACTTACAAACTCACCAAGCTGCTATCGAAGAAGCCCTCGCCGAAACCCGCTTCCGCTTGGATTCTCTCCATCTCGTGGTTGTTGAGAATTAAAGATTTAGAGTAAATCTTGTAGAATTTTTAAGCGTAATGCATTTTATTAAAAGACTCATATCTAGTCTCTTTTGGTAAAATCATGAAACCTGGACAGACCCCTACGGGACCCTTTTACACGCGTATGATTTGTAAGAGCGGTTCAAAAGAGTAGATTGCTCCCCGTCTTCCGGCTGCGGGTTGGACTATTTCCACTAAATCACTCGGGTGGGCGAGTAGAGTATTCGTAAAGCGGTTGACCGTCGCGGGTGAGATACCTGTAAGCTTGGAGATACGCCTATTGTCAAACCTCGGCGAGGTGAAGATTGCGTCGAGCAAAGCAATGGAGTATCTTGATCCAGTGATGTCGCTAAAGATCGGTTTCATAGCCTCATAGAGTTCACCGATTCTGCTAATCATTTCGAGGTTATACTTCGCTTGGTCTTTAACCGCCTCAAAGAAAAATGAGAGCCAGCCCATCCAGTCATTTCCGGAGGAGACCGCTTTCATGCGTGCGATGTATGCAGCCTTATGTTCTTCCATATAACGGCTGATATAAAAGTGCGGAGAAGAAATATCACCGCCACTCCAAAGCATTAGGGTAATGAGCATTCGTCCGATACGCCCGTTGCCGTCCTTAAATGGGTGGAGTGCTTCAAATTCGACGTGAGCGAGCGCAGTTCGAATCAGTTCTGGATGTTCCGATTGCCTTATATAGTCGAATAAGCGATCCATCCCTTCGGGTAGCTTTTCTGGGCTGATCGGCACATAGCTGATGTTACCGTTGCGCTCATCGCCGATATAATTTTGCTCCGTTTTATACTGTCCGGGCTTCTTTGCTGCACCGCGCCCGAAAGATAAGAGCATTTGGTGCATGCTGCGGATGAGTCCGTCGCTAATTGGCCGACCATCGCCGATTTCTTGCTGCGCATACCTTAGCGCTCTTCGATAGAGAATAGTCTCGATCACATCCGAGCGCACGTTTGCTTTTAGGATATCGTCTTCTTCATCATCGTCTTTGGAGCTGTCATACTGCAAGATCTCATCCATCGTGCTGATGGTACCCTCCATTCGTGATGACGCGACGACTTCCTGATTACGCAGTGGTGCCAAAAATAATTCCCTGTTGTGCAGCCGTCCCAGTGCTTCGTCATATCGGGCTAGCGCAGCTCCAGCCTCCATCAGTGGCTGTATGATACTCGAATAGTCGATAGTTGTGGGAGGGAAGCCTTCTTGGTGGTAGTAAACTGCGTTTTCGAGATTGATTTCCATTTGTGCCTCAAAAGTTAAAAAAATGATTGATAAACTTATTTGTGTATCATGAATAATGGATAAATCAAATTATTAATCAAAAGTTGTAAAAATGACTCACAACGCATCTTGTGTATCACAAATGAAAAACAAACTCTCTTGTATCTCAAATATTGATAAAATGAGGCGCAATCGATGGCGTCCGTTTCGGAAGATGTCCACCGCGAGTAAATCCATCGGGCAAATGACTCAAAGTATCGACTAGCTCATGTAACTTGGGACAGGCCATGACACAGCTGATAGCCACAATTACACACTGATACTAAAAATAGCCGTTAAAAAAGCATTTTGATTAGCGGAAAAGAGCGCACATAGCGGTGCCCAGCTGTGCTGGATTGACGGCAGTGTTATCCATATTCGACGAATTTTTGAGCGTAATGCATTTTATAAAAAGACTCATAATTAGTCTTGAGGTAAAAGCATGAAAACCTGGAAAGACCCCTTTCAGGGACCGCCTTTGTGTATATGTGGGGGATCGCTTGGTCATGTCCAAGCTGAGTATTGATCAAATGAAAGGGTTTTATTCTGGAGAGTACTCTTTGGATGATGCAATCAAGGAATTCGTCCGTTCTAAATTATCCTATCGGTATCTTGTGGTCGCAGATGATCCGACTGCTCGTGCCCTTGAACAGTACGGCTTAGAAATTGCCAAAGGGCAGAGGACGGAGTTGTTGAATTGGGTTTAAGCCAATGTGAATGATCCCAGTTTCTTCATCTTAATATAAAGCCAATATGATCAACTTTGTGAGAATTGAGATTTATATTTACATTTTGCCTAAGCTTTGTGAATGCACTTCTTTTCTCTTCAGAATAAGATAACCTATCCCAATCACCCCAAGGTGGAGGTGAATCTTGAAGTACATTTACCAATAATCTCCTAGCTTTTTTCCCAGTGAAAGCCACAGGCTTGGTAACATGAGCTATATCTCTTGCAATATTGGCCCACTGAGATTGCAATTTGAACAAGTTAAATTCTAAGGTTTCTGTTTTGGGGCGAACTTTTGTTTCATAATCCCAGGGTTGATACATAGGTCCAC
>NZ_CAXLML010000108.1:0-5701 GCF_964187505.1 Candidatus Chordibacter forsetii | reverse complement strand
AGCCAGCAGTCGGGCAACCGAAGCGGGTGGAGAATCATAAAGATGAAAACTTGGCAGGGCTGTGCCCAACTCGCTCGCCCCGGCAATTGCCCCGACTAACTCCTCACGATCATCTGAATCGATGGGGTTTAGGGTTTGCACTCCAGAAACAGTGACAACCTCAACCCGGTCGGCATGGGCGACGTTACAGCTGTACGATCCATCATTCGCACGCACACCCTGAACGATGTCTGGCTCAATCTCGGCCACCACCAAACGGTCAAAGTTGTTAGATGCCTGAGCAGCGGGGAGAAACAGTCCTCCCTGGATTGCTCCAAATCCAAATCCGACGTAGGAGCCCGCCATCTAAGAAAAATTAGGAGGTACCCATTGCCTCACCGGCAAGGGCAATCACTTGCTCGGGAAGCATCTCCCCATTCAAACGATCAAGCAGTACCTGTTCACCCTTTGGAGAAAATACTTTTCCAAATTCGGCGAAGAAATCATTCTTTTTGTGAACATCGGAGAAATTCCCCTTTGCCCAATCGCTCAAATATCCCAGACCAGCTGCTTTTTGCAAAGTGGAATGTGCATGCAGGATACGACCACCACGAAGAAAAGTTTCACGGTGCGGATTAAGCTCAGCAGAATCAAAATCATCCACAAACTTTTGACCGGGACTGTTCATCTCTGTACCACCAATTAAAGGGAGACCCAAATCCTCGGTCAATTGAATGACCTGTTTAAGGTTGGCAAGTTTTTGATCGGGCGAACCGGGAGTATAGTTTCGATCGGGTATAATATTAAAAGCAACTGCACCCGTGGACCGGGAAACTTCGACAAGTTCTTCAATAGCTGATTCTCCGTCGGAGGTACCGTCCAGCCAGGTAATGGTAGGCAGGGCTTCACAAAGAAGGACAAATTTGTTCATATCTGCCATTTGGGGAAAGGAACCAGAGTCTGGCTGTACATAACCTACCCCACCCTTTTTCATGGTTTTAGCCCGAATCAAATCGGTAATCGCACGACCATCTGGCAACTCTTTTAAATCTTCAGGAGCCACCCCTAGCTTTTCTCCCCAAAAATTGCGCAAGGCAGACTCCTCGGGGTATTGAGCTGCTGCCTTTAGGGCATATGCCAGGCAAAGGTGACGTTCGGTGGCGTTCCCCTTAGGGGCTAAGGGTGCAACATCTTTTTCGTAGTCAAGGACCAGTGGATCAAGGTACGCGTTTACGCGGTCTGCCATCGCCCGGTTACGGGTCTCCGAAGTATGGCGCATACTGTCCAAAAATTTCTGGGCTTCCTCAGGTATGGCAGTGGTGGTAAATCCAATGCCCATATGATAACTGATACCCGGCTCGCCTGGTGAATTAATGACCCTCTCAGAAAACTCGGGAACAAACACACGGGATTCCAAACCTATACAGCCCTTAAGATCGAGCCGGCGACTGGCCGTCCAGAATTCCTCAAGGCCGTCAAGCACATCAAAGTCCACAATCCCTCCAATTTCCAAGCCCGCCCGTTTGGCCTCCAGGGCAAAAGTGGTCGGTGAATATCCTTTGTAATTAAAGGAATAAAAGGTGTGGGCATGGGCATTAAGAATAGGCTTGGCCGGTGGAAAGGTTTCGTTGGCCGCAGCCTCGTTTAAAATCTTTTCCCGAATGGAGGGATTAAAATCATTACTGTTTTTAGACATATTGTACAGGATTGGTTAGGGAGGAAAAAAGGGGGCGGAAGAATTTCCGCAAAGATGAAAGTTTTACAAAAAGGCTTTAATTTTCGTCCTCTCCAAATCCGAACTGATCGGCCAGAGCATGACAATCCTCCAAGGAGCGCAAACCATCCGTACAGGTAGGATCGGACATACAGGCAGTGGCAGCACAAGTTCCCGTCATCAGGCATTTCTCAAGAGACCAGCCCTCGTGCACTCCAAAGAGCACACCGGAACAAAACGCATCCCCTGCCCCTGCAGCTCCCTTGATATATCCTTTAGGCAAGGCCAAAGAACCCTGTAAAAGTTTTTCACCATCAGACCGCAAAGCATAAGAACCCTCGGGGAAATGAATGGCCACTAGTTCGGACACCCCAAGTTCGAACAGTTTTTCACAGGCCTGGGCAATTCCATCCTCAAGAAGTTTTCCATCCTTACGAACCTGAACACCGGTGACCTTGCTTGCTTCCACCTCGTTTAAAATGCAGTAGTCCACCTGTTTGAGGGCGGGTGCGATAATTTTATAAAACCGGTCACTGTCCTCACTGACCACATCGATACTTGTTTTCATACCCGATGCCCTTGCCTTGGCAAGCAAGGCGGCTGCCTTGGTTCCATACTCCGGGTCTTCCTTATCGAGTTCATCAAGGAGAAGAAGGTATCCCAAATGAAAGATTTTGGCCGAACTGGCATTGAAATCGATCTCCGATCCATCCCAAGTGGCATTGGCCCCACGGTTATGAAAGAAAGTACGACGGCCACCATCCCGCTCGGTCATCACATCCGTGTAGGATGTACTGGTTCCGGGCGATACACTGAGCATATCGGTGGCAATCCCATGGTTCTTACAATCATCCACAATGTATTGCCCAAGGCTGTCCTGCCCAACAAGGCCGGCTCCTTCGAGCGGGAACTTTGCCCCCATCTTGGCAAGGTCGAGTAAAACATTGTAAGGAGAACCACCGGTTCCCTGGGACTGGCTGTAAATATTGGCCAGTTGTTCGTGCTTGGGATAGACATCGATGATTTTCACCTGGTCGATGATCCAATTTCCTCCGGACAACAATCCGGAGCGTTCTGCAGGCTGGGTAGTTTCGCTCATTTACTTCTTTGAATATGGGGGGCCAAAAGATGGAAAGAATGGGTTTTTTCCCTACATGGCAAGGAAAACCAATTGGTTGGCATAGTTAACAATCTGTACAAATCACAACTTAAACTGGTGGATAAAGTCCCTTCGCTTTTGTTGGAAATGCCTTACAGCCTCAAACTGAAATCGGAGGATGTATGATTAAAAGTAACTACTTAATTACCCTTATGCACCAGGGGTTTGTGAATGTGCATTCTGTGGGAAATCAAAGGTTAGTACCAACGGTTCTGACCCGGTATTCTCAATTTCCACACCGCCATTATTCAGGGCAGCCTGGGTAACAAATCCGATTTCTGGATAGAGTTGGCCGAGAACCATATTTTGATGGTAATTTACCGCTAACTTTCCTACCCGGCCACTTCCGCCATTGGTGTGGAAAAGTGTGGGACACTCCGGGCTAAAGTTGGTCTTGGCACCAGGTGCCAGGGTGAGGCGAAGAATGGATACCTTTTGGTCACCGAGGAAATTACCGTATACAATCCACTTTGCATCCACTCCATCTCCAGCAAATTCTTCTGCGGTGATCGACGGGCGGGAATTCTTCTGGACGAAATTTGGATCCTGATTGGCTTCGAAATCGAACTTTTCTACGAGGTATTCCCAGTTCTCATGCTTGTCCTTCGGATAGTCCTCTTCACGGCATGCATAAAAGGCATCAGCTGCTCCGATTTGGCCATCAAGTGTCAGGTCTTCAGCAAGGAAGTGTTCATCCATGGTAACATGCACCTCATGGGTACAAAGGTCGGTGGGCGAATGCAATACACCGTTGGGCATAACAAAACCATTATCCAATTGCATCATTACATGCGGGGATAAGTGCCGTACTCCATTATACTCGCCCTGCCCGAAACGCTTCATACAGGCAAGAAAATCATCCTTCGACACAAAGGGGTAAAGCCCCATGGCAGTGGTATGATAATGCGATGGGCACACGCCTGGATTATCAAAAGAATTAATATCATAGACTTCCCACTTGGACCAGTGGAGGTGGTGAGGAATCGGATTTAAATTGTCGAATTTCTTGGACACAATCGGCCAGGTTGGATCCCCGTACAACGCTTTCGAAAAGGCGGTGGTCTTCTCTCCCATCACCGACTCTGGATTAGCGAGGATTAAATCCTGTAAAGAAATGACCTGTCCACCCGGGGTGAGAACATGGGACTCTCCTTCACGATACGGAGCTTTGCCAGTACGTGTATCGATCACACCGGTAACGATGGGAACCGTACAACCCATCCAGATCTCATCCAGACCTGTGCCTCCCATATAATCGGGGTGGTAGGATTCTTCATCCAGGCGCAATCGTTTACCTGGGCTACAAAAAGTTCTGCCCGCATAACGGTGCATAAGTTGCAACACTCCATCGTTCTGGTTAAGGCAGTCATCAAGAATCGAAGCAGATGATCCGGTAGAACCGTCGATCACATCTTGTTGAGGATATTCGTGAAGTTTTTCGGGTAAAATAGATGTCGCAGAAGCCATGGGTAATCAATCTTGGGTTAATTTATGAAGCGTGTGAGATGAACTCAGGTTTAATCTGAGATATTAAATTTATTAAATTCCAACAACCAGATTGGCAAGATTGATGTCAGGATGGATTCCCCTTTGCCCAGAAGGCAATAATTTAATCAGTGAATAATTACTCGGAAAAGCGCTGTTCAATTGCCTCGATCACAGTGTCCAAGGCACGGATACGTGCGAACCGTTTACAATTTCCTTCAATAATGGTCCAGGGGGCATGAGAGGAATGGGTCCGCATGAACATATCGTTGGTCGCTTCTTCGTAAGGTTTCCACTTTTCACGGTTCCTCCAATCCTCATCTCCAAGTTTCCATCGTTTATTAGGACTTAATTCCCGTGCCTGGAAGCGTTTGAGTTGTTCCTTCTGATCAATGTGCATCCAAAATTTAACCAGAATGGTACCGGCATTAACGAAATTTTCTTCCATCTCATTAATCTCCCGATAGGCCTGCTTCCATTCCCATTCCTTACAAAATCCCTCCACTCGTTCGACCAGTACCCGGCCGTACCAGGAACGATCATAGATCGCAAGGTGTCCAGCCTTGGGAAATTCCGACCAGAAACGCCAAAGGTAGTGATGGGACTTTTCAATATCATTGGGGGCCGACACCGGGATGACCTCATAGCCGCGTGGATCCATCCGGGCCGTTAAGCGGCGAATATTTCCTCCTTTCCCTGCAGCATCCCAGCCCTCATAAACGATGACCATAGGAACGCGCCGGCGATACATCTCGTAGTGCAGGTCATGTATCTTTGCCTGCTTCTCTTCAATCAGTTTGAGGTATTCTTTTTTGGAGAGACTGGAAGAAAGATCAACATCCCTGAGCTTGGGAGCATTGGAAAAGTGAGGCAAAGGAACAGGCTTATTTGGCTTAGGAGTGGAAAACCCATCCTTCTTGGCAAGTTTTACTCTTTTTCCCAGCACCTCGATCATGACCCTCTGGGCATTGGCGGTTGCCTGATAACTGTCCTTTGCCTGAAGCTTAATCCAAGGTATGGGTGCATCTGTATCCGATTCCCGATACATCCGGGTAACAGCTTCGTTGTATTCCTTATATCGGTCCAAGCGTTGTAGCACCGCATCGTCCACCCGCCAGGCGGTTGCCGGGTTTGCCTGCAAGGCGGCTAAACGGGTGGTTTGCTCCTCCTTGGAAATTTCGAGGAAGAATTTAAGAATGATTGTGCCCCCGTCCCGTAATTGACGCTCGAAGGCACGTACATCCTCATAGGCACGGGCGAGGCCCGTTTCGCTCATTCGATTATCAATATCGGCATCAAGCAAGTTGCGGTACCAACTCCGGTCAAATATGGCAATCCGACCGGTGCTTGGAGTACGGCTCCAA
>NZ_CAXLML010000107.1:0-3016 GCF_964187505.1 Candidatus Chordibacter forsetii | reverse complement strand
TTTCCCTTCGTGCAGAGAAACAATGGAAAAGGTAAGGGCTTTTGCCTGTACATTAGAAAATCCTGATTGCTCGATTTCTTGCACCAAGCCGGCACGGTCGGGGAATTCAGAAATACTCGAACCAAGGTAAAGGTAGGCATCCCGATCACCCGTCATCCAACGGGCAACCCAGGGTAATACGCCTCGAAGATACAAATAATAAAAGGGCCGAAACCAAAGGTAAGGCTGGCTGAACTCGAGCACGATTAAACGCCCACCAGGACGAAGAACCCGTCTCATTTCAGATAGTCCTTTTGCACGGTCGGCAAGGTTGCGTAAACCAAAAGCTATTGTAATAAGGTCGAAGCTTTCATCAGCAAAGGGAAGATCCAGGCAATCTCCCAAAATGAATTGATTATCCCCCTCCTCCAGCTCTTTTGTTTGTCGCTTTGCACGAGCCTGTTCGAGCATAGGTTCGCAAAAGTCGAGCCCGCTCAGACGGGCCTGGTCGCCCAACCCTTGGCGCAGGGCGAAGAGAACATCCCCACTACCGGTGGCAAGGTCGAGAATGTCTACAGGTTGGCTTTGCCTGGCATGTTGTACGAGCCGGTGGCGCCAAAAAAAATCGATTCCTCCGGATAACCAATGGTTGGCAAGGTCGTACCTTTTGGCCACACTGGAAAAGGTGGCTTCTACGGCAACCGGATCGGGCCCGTTCACTTGCTTTCTTCGGTCTGAGAAAAACTCTCCACCACCCAGCGGGATAGTTCCTTATCCGGATCGTCGATTACTTTTTTATCCACATTAAAGGAGTTCTTTCCGGTGCGTTGGGAAATGATTTTTAATCCGTGTTCAAAATCTTTGAACTTCTTTTCACACAGGGCGAGAACGGAACGGTTTTGCTCGCTTGCCTCTTTGACCACAGCCACTTTTGCGGCTTTGCGAAAGCGCAGTTCGAGGCCGTGTTCGCGCTTGAAGGAATCTACAAATCGATCGACGTCGACGAGGAGGTTTTCGTCGAGCAGGTCGAGGTTGTCAGCAATGAGTTCCTTGAGGGCATCCTGGGGCCGACTAACGGTATCGGCATCGACTGAAAACTTTCGAATGGAGGTGGAAGGGAGTTCAAATTTGAAGTCGCGAAATATACGTTCGAGCACGGTGACCAATCCACGAGCCCCTGTCTTTTCGGTGGCGGCAAGTTTGGCCACCTCATTGATGGCAGGATTGCCAATATCAAATTTGATATTGTAGCCGTCAAAATCTTTGCGGTATTGATCGAGGGCACTGCCTTCGGAGGAGAGCAAAATTTCTGCAAGGTCTTCTTTGGTCAGTTCATCACAGGCAACGCGTACGGGCAGGCGGCCAATAAATTCCGGCTCAAACCCGTATTTGATAAAGTCCTGAGTCTCAGCCTTGTTTAAAAAATTAATCCCACTGCTGGCCATATCCTGTTCACCGGAGGATCCAAACCCTATCCGGGTAAGGTCGAGGCGTTTGCGCACACTCTCGGCAAGTTGATCAAATGCACCACTAACAATGAACAAAATATTTTTGGTGGAAATGGTGGATTTGCCCGGTTTGCCCCCCCGTTGCATCTCCATGAAGGCTTTCATCTGGCCCATCATATCCTGGGAGGATTGCAAGTTTACCTCGGTTTCCTCCATTAATTTAAGCAAGTTGATTTGTACCCCCCTACCGGAAACATCACGCCCACCCCGGGAACTTTCGGCAGCGATCTTGTCGATCTCATCGACATAGATGATACCGTACTGAGCGAGTTCGACATTACCATCCGCCTGTTTGACAAGATCGCGCACGAGATCGTCGACGTCGTTGCCAACATATCCGGTCTCAGAAAATTTGGTGGCGTCTGCCTTGACGAAAGGCACACCGATCAACTTGGCCACATTGCGCATCAAATAAGTCTTTCCCACCCCGGTAGGTCCGAGGAGTAACACATTGGGCTTTAAATATTCTGCAGACTGAGCACGGGTGTCACGAATACAACGGCGTACATGGTTGTAATGATCGCAGACAGCGACTGAGAGTACCCGCTTGGCTTGTTCCTGCTTGATGACAAAACGGTCGAGATAATCGCGCACTTCTTTGGGCTTGCGGTCAAAAGAGCGAATGGAGTCCAGGGGGTCTTCCTTTACAGGTTCGGACTCTTTTTCCTTTTTGCCTCCACCCTTGGGTTTCTCCGGTTCTTTATCGTCTGAGGAGGGGTTCATGCCTTGCATAAAAGGAGCAAATGCAACCTGCATGTTCTTATTTTTGAGAAGATCCTGCAATTGCTTTTGGATTTCCTCGAGAGGGTTGTCGTCGTCTTTTTTGGACATAAAGAAAGAAATAATTGTTTGACAGGTCCTTAATGGATGGGAATTTATGGAAAACCTACCCTAAACCCCTTCCACAAGTCTTTCAAACCGATTTACCCCAAATGTCGAACAATCTGACCAAAAGACAGATCGTCCAATCTATCTACGAGGGCGCCAACTATAACCACAAAGACGTCACTGAAATCGTCCAAAAAACTCTCGACCACATATGTGAGGGTTTGATCGCAGGGCAAAATGTGGAACTTCGAAACTTTGGAGTGTTTGAATTGCAGGTCAGAAAATCAAGGGTTGGTCGAAACCCCAACCAACCCAAAAAGGATGTGGTCATACCCCGCCGGGCGGTGGTCAAGTTTAAGGCAGGAAAAGGAATGAAGGCAGGTCTGACCAAGATCGACCTCGACTCCATCTAATCCCCACCTCCTCCCTCGAAGTAGGGATACATTGCCCGTATTGTCATGTTTGATACCTTACCCGGATTCCGCGAATTCCCCCCCGATGCCTGTGCCCAACGAAATCATTTATTTCGGGTATTTCGTACCGTTGCCCGTGCATTTGACTTTCAGGAATATGATGTGCCCTTGCTCGAACCATTGGATTTGTACCTCGAAAAATCGGGCGAAGAGATAGCCAGTCAATTATTTCACTTTGAGGACAAGGGAGGACGGAAGGTCGCCCTGAGACCCGAACTTACCCCCACT
>NZ_CAXLML010000106.1:0-4637 GCF_964187505.1 Candidatus Chordibacter forsetii | reverse complement strand
TCCTCGATTGACGAGGGAGAAATCAGCCTCAACCAAAATTGATCACTCAACGCGCCCGCCGGATAGCTTCAATCTGGGCTCGAGAGTTAAAGCCTCTTTACCGAGCCCATTTAATCGAACTTTAAAGTGCTCACGGGAATGCTCATTGATGGTGGTTAAAATACTAGCTTTTGCTTCATCCACAAAGTTACCGTCTTTATCAAAAAATTCTGCCTCCATCATTAAGGACTTCCACACATTATCGCTCTTGTTTACCACCACTCCATGGAGCTCAAAACCCCATCTATTTAAAGAAGTGGATACATCTACAATCGAAAGATCTTCAGTAATAACCGGTTTAAAATAAACAACTTTATATGTGGGAATAAAGAAAAGAAGAGGAAGAACTAGGAAAAGAAAAGCATATTTCCAGCTATGTTTGATCTCAATCCGATTAGCAATTACAGATATATCTTTATCGCAATGCGGGCAGGTAAGTTTGGGCTTCATTAGAACTTATGAAAACGATTTAATTTAATCTGCGCAAAACAAATGCAACCGAAGTCACCTCAATAAAATTTAGGATATTATCTGCTTAATCGGCTCCGCACCTTCCACCCCGACGAGGCTCTTGTCCAAACCACCATGGAAGAAGGAAAGGTTGTTGGGATCGAGACCGAGCTGGTTGAGAATGGTGGCGTGAAGACGCCTGACATGGAATTTATCGTCCACCGCCATGCTCCCCAACTCATCGGTCGCACCCACGGACACTCCCCCTTTGATTCCGCCCCCAGCCATCCACATGGTAAAGCCATAAGCATTGTGATCGCGCCCGGTACCCTCTTTGTACTCAGCAGTGGGCTGTCGGCCAAATTCTCCTCCCCAAACCACAAGAGTTTCATCAAGCAATCCACGCTGTTTTAAATCCTTAAGTAATCCGGCAATAGGCTTGTCCGTATTGCCCGCATGCAACTCATGATTTTTAACAAGATCTCCGTGCGCATCCCAGTTTGCATCGTTATGGTGGCCACCCGAATAGACCTGAATAAAACGGACGCCACGCTCCACCATTCGGCGGGCAAGCAGGCACTTCCGTCCAAAGTCTTCCGTCCTTGAACCGTCGATTCCATAAAGTTCCTTAATCCTGGTTGATTCCTTATCCAAATCTACCGCTTCGGGAGCAGAGGACTGCATTTTGTAAGCCAGTTCATAAGAGGCCACTCGGGCAGAAAGGTTAGTATTATCGTAACGGCTGGATAAGTGGCCCTCGTTCATCATCCGTAAATGATCAAGTAATGTGCGCTGCTCGGCTCCGGCAATTCCCTTCGCGTTCTTTAAGTCGAGAATAGGTGTACCCTGTGAGCGTAATACAGTGCCTTGATAACTGGCAGGCATATAACCGCTTGACCAGTTCTTCGCTCCACTAATAGGACCGCCCATTTTATCAAGCATAACCATAAAGCCGGGCAGGTTCTCATTAACACTACCCAGGCCATAGTTCACCCAGGATCCAATAGATGGATGCCCGGAAAGTAAATTTCCAGAATTCATCATCAGCATGGCTGACCCATGAATGGGAGAGTCCGCAGTCATGGAGTGTAGAAAAGCAATATCATCCACACACTCCCCAATGTTAGGGAAAAGATCGGAGACGTGTTTCCCACACTGGCCATACTGTTTAAATTTCCACTTTGGTCCAACCACCCGGCTTTCATTACGATGCCCACCTCTGCCGAATGTTTTTACCTGAATGGTCTTTCCGTCCAATGGGTAGAGCTCAGGCTTATAATCAAAGGTATCCATATGACTGGGCCCACCGTACATGAAAAGAAAGATTACCGACTTTGCCTTGGCTGGGAGAGGCGGTGCCTTTGGAGCAAGCGGATTGACGAAATCTGGTACCTTGGCAATAGCCTTGGAGGCGAAGAAACCATCGAGAGGCGGTGCCTTTGGAGCAAGCGGATTGACGAAATTTGGTGCCTTGGCTATAGCCTTGGAGGCGAAGAAACCATCCTGAGCAAGCATCCCAGTAAGCCCGAGGGCAGCGAACCCACCTCCAATATCCTTGATGAATTCCCGCCGGTTGAGTTGGTTACAAAAGTTTGGCTGATTTTGTTTCATGATTAGTCCAGGTAAATAAATTCATTGAGATTCAGTGCAAGCAGGGCAAAACGGTCGAGTGCTTCCTTCGGAGAAAGGTTACCTACCCGGGCCACTTCCTCCATCATTCTAACTCCCGCCTGAACCTCCTGAGGCTGAGGTTTGCGGGAAAAAACAATCGAAAGACCACACTCCACCTGTTCGGCAGAAGATGGACCTGCAGTTCGCCGGATACGGTCGGCTAATGAGAGAGCAGAGTCATTGACAAATTCACCATTGAGCATGGTGAGTGACTGAGTGGGCACGGTGGTGGTGAAGCGGACTGGACAGGTGCTGTCCGTATCAGCCATGTCGTGACTAAGCAAAATGGGATCCTGCAAAGAACGTTTTACTTTAACATAGACACTACGACGGTTGGCCTGAGCGGGAGTGGACTTTCCCCATGCTTTGTCTGGTTGCGATGCCGTTTTTAGAATTATCTCCGGCAAAGGGGGGGTCACACTCGGTCCACCGAGGCTAAGATTAATCGACCCACGTGCAGCGAGGATGGAATCGCGCACTTCTTCTGCCTGAAGTCGGCGCATATCAAAACGCCAAAAGAGGTTATTCAACGGATCTTTGAGTAAGGCTTGATCATTGGGAGCAGAAGAACGCTGGTAGGCATGGCTCGACATAATCAGACGGTGCATGGCCTTGATATCCCAGCCTGACTCCACGAAACGATGTGCCAACCAGTCGAGCAACTTAGGATGTGTAGGAGCCACACCTTGTATACCAAAATCATTGGATGAGCGGACAATCCCACGCCCGAAATGATATTGCCAGATACGGTTGACCATGACCCTCGCAGTCATGGGGTTTTCCGGAGATGCCAGCCACTCCGCAAGCACCCGGCGGCGACCACTGGAACTTCCTTTTTTATAACTGGCTGGAATCTTCGTCTCAGAATCGCCAAAAATACTGGGAAATGCAGGTTCAACTTGAGGACCAGGCAGGGCTGGATTTCCTCGACGGAGAATGTGGACGGGATGATCGCCCTGCTCCGCAACTGCCAGCACGGGGTACTGATTGGTCGAGGGCTCAGACTTCAAATGATTCGCAAGGTTTTTCTTATCCTTCTTGTAAGAATTAAAACGACCTGCGGTCATCACCCGTGAACCGTGATTTCCGATCAGGCCATCAAGGTTAATTTTCTTGGAAAATCCACGTAAGGAAATATCAGCATACTGCCCACCAGCTGTTTGCTTCACATGAACTGCGAGTACATTCTGCCCAGTCTGCAATGCAGCATGAGCAGTCTCGGTAACATCATGAGTTTCATAATGGGTGGAATATCCCGATTTTTGAAAAATTATCCTGCCGTTAAGAAAAACGGTAATATCCTCATCATGATGAAAGGAAAGGAATAATGACTCAGGTAATTCCGCCAATCCGAACTTGTGACGCATCCAAATGTGAGGAGTATTCCAATCGGTACGAACAATCGAACCGGGGGTACCCTTTAACCCAAAGCCTGATTTCCCGACCGCCCAATCAGCATCCCCAAATCCATTGGTTTGCCAATCGTCAGCAGGGGCGGAAAAAGTGTATTTCCAGTCTGTTCCACCGGTGCGGGCATCCGCAATGTTCAGAATAGACTTGGGCAAATGTTTTGGTTCAAGCTTGGAGAAAAAATCGCTCTTAAAGGAAACCACTGACCTGTCTAGTTGTTGTTTTCGTGCTTCCCAGTTTTTCCGAGTATGAACCAATTGCGGGTCGGGCTTTATAGCTGTTACCTTGATCAGGTTACTTTGTGCATTACGATGGGGAGAAACATTAGCGAAGAAAGAAAGCATGGAATAGTAGTCTTTCGCTGATATGGGATCAATTTTGTGGTCGTGACATCGGGCACATCCGATAGTCATACCAAGAAACACTTCCCCCGAAGTACGCACGATATCATCAAGGTAGTCATAGCGGGCAAGTGTGCGATCAGCCGGTTCGTCATCCCATACCCCAAGACGGTGGTACCCCGTTGCGGTGATGGATGCGGCATCAGCATCAGGTAATTCATCTCCTGCAATATGTTCCAGGATCATCCGGTCGTAGGGCTTGTTTTGATTAAATGAATCAATCACATAATCACGGTAACGCCAGATTTCTGGCTTATTACCATCGCGTTCATAACCGTTGGTCTCTGCATACCGAACAAGATCGAGCCAATGCCTACCCCACTTCTCACCGTAATGAGAAGACATGAGCAAACGATCGACCAATTTGCTGAATTTTTCAGAATTCTCGTCATTCACATATGCATCCACTTCTTCAGGTGCAGGCGGTAATCCAATTAGGTCGTAAAACACCCTTCTTACTAAAAGACCATCTTCGGCACGAGAATTCGCAGGTAACTTAGCCTCCTTAAGTTGGAGGTTAATGAAGCGATCGATCGGATGTTCTCCCAGTGCATGGAGGGGAAGTTTTGGCTTAGTTGGTCTACTAAAGCCCCAGTGACTTTTGGCTTTTTCATAATCCGGCCCGTGGTGAACAATTTCACCCTCCGGTTCAACCTCATCGGCATT
>NZ_CAXLML010000105.1:0-10791 GCF_964187505.1 Candidatus Chordibacter forsetii | reverse complement strand
TCCAGGATGTTATCGTTCATCCAAAATCCAGGGTCTACCGGGAACATGATCGTTCGTCCTTTATCGAAGAACTTTCTGGCACCATCCTCCGAACCTCCCAAACTCACGGCAAACAAATGCTGTTTAGTTTTTCTGGTAATCGTTGGCTAGGGTTGCACCTTGGCATGACTGGATGGCTTCATTCAGAATCCAAAAGCTATTCTCCAACGAAACACGATGCATTAGTCTTAACTCAATCCAAGCAAAAGCTCGTCTTTCGAGATCCTCGGCAATTTGGTCGATTACGCCTTCACATCGGAAAAGAACTACCTGCCTGGTGGACCGAACAACCCATATCTATGCTCAAGCCATCCTTCGATAAAAAGATTATAAAGGATGCCCTTGTCAGGCATAAGAAAAGACCAATTAAAGCCCTCCTTCTTGACCAACGCTACTTCCCTGGTATGGGAAATTGGATGGCAGATGAAGTTCTTTGGCGTGCCTGTATTCATCCAGCTTGCAGAAGTGGAGAAATTAAAAAGCCTTTATGTGATATTCTTTTCCAGGAGATTCTATTTGTCGCCCGCGGAGCGATGAAGTCAGTTGGTATACACGGAGGAGACCCACCAAAAGGCTGGCTATTTCATCATCGATGGAAAGATGGAGGGATTTGTCCGAAATCTAAAAACCTTTTGGTCAGGGAACAGATTGGCGGCCGGACGAGTTGCTGGTCTCCCGCCCGTCAGTCCATGGAGCTAGCCAAATAAGTTTTTGCCTGTTGGCAATCTTTACGAATTTGAGCCTTTAATTCGTTCACTCCCGAAAACTTTTTTTCCGACCGTATAAAAACGTCCAAGGACATGGATAAATTAGTCCCTGCTTTCCAAATTGAAGAATTTGGAGATTCCAAGCAATGCACCTCGAGGATAGGTTCACCAGCATCTACTTCGACCGTTGGGCGCAATCCGTAATTTGCCACTGCTGGCAACACTTGCCCTGAGTTTAATTCCTGCACCCGGCCAGCATAAACCCCTAAAGGAGGTTGAGCCTCCGGACTCCACGGTAAGTTAAGCGTGGGAAAGCCAATCTTTCCACCTAATGCCTTTCCTTGCTGGACTGTTCCTAAAACCGAATAGTTTCGACCCAACATTTTTTTTACTTTCTGCATCTTAGCAGATGCCAAAGCTTCGCGAATACGAGAGCTGCTAATTGTAATATCCTCAAAAATTAAAGAATCAGCCACGCTCACCCTAAGCCCGTCCTCTTCTCCATAGCTTGCTAAAGATTCTGAATCGCCCGATCGATTCTTTCCAAAACGAAAGTTTTTCCCCACGCAAACTGCCCGAAGATTAGGAATTCGAGCTTGTAAAAAAGGTAAGAAATCAACTGCTTCCACCCCTGCTAATTCCTGATCAAAAGGTTGTAAAATAACCGCTGACATACCGGATTGGATCAATTGTTCAGCCTTACCACTCGGACTCATCAACAAAGAAGGTTCTTTGCCTGGCCTTAAAAAAGCAGCGGGATGTGCAGGAAAAGTCAGGGCAGCAGCTGCAGCGCCCTGACATTGATCTGCAGTCTGAATAACTAAGTCTAAAACGGCTTGATGCCCACGATGGACCCCATCAAACATCCCAAGAGCCAAGCACACATCGCCTTCCCATTCCTGGCCGAATCGAGCAATCGATTCATAAACTTTTTTCATGCTTAAAAAACGTGAGAAGGAACAGCTTCGCGAACGGGGATCAGGTGGTTATGAAATTCCCCCAAGGGTACTTCATTAATTTCCTCAAGAGTCAGGGAATTGGCTATATCAAACTGATCGATTTTAGTTCTGCGCAAAGCTTTCAGGTGTGCACCGCAATCCAATCGCTGTCCCAAATCATGAACGATAGTGCGAACATATGTCCCCTTGCTACAATCCATAAAAAAATCTCCGGTCGGGGAAGTCCAACTTTTGAGAGTTAATTCATTGATGCGTATAAACCGGGGTTCACGCTCTACTATTTTTCCTTTACGAGCCATCTTGTAGAGTGGGACACCGCCAATTTTTTTTGCGGAAAACATGGGGGGAGTTTGGTACTGATCACCCAAAAAGCTCTCCATCTCTTTGATCAATCTTTCCTGAGTTATATCTTCATTAACTGGTTTTTCCGCAATTACTTCTCCATCAGCATCCTGGCTGTCGGTCTCCACACCCAAGTGGAAAGTGCCTTCGTATGCCTTGTCCAAGCTAATTAAGAACTGGGAAACCTTAGTGGCTTTACCGATGAGCATGATCAATAAACCCGTGGCCAAAGGATCAAGGGTACCAGCATGTCCGATCTTCTTCATCCTTAATTTTCGGCGCAATCGATCGACCACATCATGGGAGGTGATTCCCTGAGGTTTATCAACCAAAAGAATTCCCTCAAACTCCATATCTTGACGATTATTCATAAAACATCCCCCTGCTCTACCGATTGTAAATGCTTACCGATCTCTTCAACTAATCGGTCGTACAATTGATCCAAAGTTCCGGAAAGATTAAACCCAGCAGCACAAGCATGACCTCCGCCATCAAATTTCTTGGCAAGTAAATCTACTCGAAACTTAGAATCTTTAGCCCGGAAACTTCCCTTAATATTGCCCGCTCTCTCTTCAACAAGAACTCCGATATCAACCCCTTCTAGAGAGCGTGCATAATCCACAAAGTTTTCGGCATCTTCCGGCTTAGTCCCAGTCTCCTGGTAGAAATTATCCTTAATACTGCCAACACACACCCGATCTCCAAATTCCATACGAAAACTTGCTAGAAATCGTTGGAGCAATTGGATACGCCCGGGTTTTTCTTTCTCATAAAGTTCATGAGCAATTCCAGAAGGACTTGCCCCTCTCTCGCACAGCATGCGACAAACTTCGAAAACCGACGCATTGGTTCCTGCATAACAAAACTGTCCGGTGTCTGTACAAATCCCAAGGTACAGAGCCTCCGCAGTTACCTTGTCGACCTCATATCCGGAATCGAAAAAGAATTTTGAAAGAATTTCTCCCGTTGCTGAAGCATCACTGAGTATAAAATTCTCTTTCCCGTACAGGGTATTGGAAACATGATGATCAATATTTAAATCAACTTGGGGAAATCGTTTCAGCAAAATTTCTCCGACCCGGGCATGATCAGCACAATCCACGGTGATAATTTGATAATCCCCATCGGGAACTTGTTCAGGTGAGCAAAAAGGGGTATCACCTACAAATTTCAAAAGCGTACGGGGAATGGGATCATGATTAACCGCACGAACATTTTTACCAAGAGAAAGCAGGACCCGGGTCATCGCAACTTGAGAACCAATGCAGTCACCATCGGGACGGCGATGACCAAGCACCAAAATAGGTAGATCTCTTAATTGGCAAATTGCTTGGGCAAAAGAGGCGGATTGATCGAGGAATAGACTCATGGATTTAGCAAAAATGAAAACCCTAACAGAAAGGCATGACGAGGAAAAGCATGGAACTTAATCACTCAGGAAGTAAAAAACCTTCCGGGTCCACATTTCTGGCTTTTATAAGTTCCTCATCAATTCCTAGCCCTTTTAGAATCAATTCTCCAGAAACTGATTGGTAGGAAAAACCAGGCAGCAAACGACCCAATGTTCCATGCCTGTGTCCAGGTTGTATGGTGTCTCCCTCGTTTTCATTTGGCAAATTCAAGGCAATCAATCCATTAAGAGGACTGGCCAATCCTGTTACCCGATAAGATGATTTGCCCTCCTTAATGGTTTCCTTTTTCAGTACCTCCCATTCACCGGTTTTAGATTCAAGTACCGTTCGGTTGTTTAAAAGAGGAAACCAAGGGAACCACTGCTCATACCACACAAATGAACTTTTTTCTATTAGTAATCCTTCACAATTTAAAAGGTTGGTCTCTTTTAATCTTATCCAGTTTGTGTAGATAACGCGATGGCCTTCAGCAAAATGCTTAGTGACTGCCCGTACCCTTTTCGCCCACTCATTCGCAGGATTTGGTAATTCGATGATTGGATCCCGAATTGCTTCAATAAAAGAATCCCATTTAATTTCCAAACCGTTTTGGTTAATCAAAAATATACCGGATCTTTTTCGGAAAATTTGCCTACATAATTGGTACTTCATTTCTTCATGTGAAGGCATTCTTTGATTAAAGGACAGTCGCCCAAGCTCCAAAACCTCTTGCCTGACTGATTCAGAAGATGCTTGATTAAAACTTATTGGACTCCCCACCCGCACCGACATGCGGTAAGGAAAGAAACGGGGAAACTTCCAGAAAAAACTTCCTCCGGACCGGCTAAAAACCGATCCCCAAACCCCATCAAGGTAGACAGGTAGGATGGGAACTTTTCCGTACTTTGCCAAGAGCACTGAACCTCGCTTGAAGCCTAGGGTAACTCCGACTCGGGAAATTCCCCCTTCGGCAAATAAGCACAAGGGAACTCCCCTACCCAAGCGTTCAATTGATTGACGAAAGGAGGCAAGCGATTTGCTCGAAGAGATAGTTAGGGTTTCGGTTAGGCGAAAAACCCATTTAAGAATACGGGAATTGGCCAAATCAGCGTGTGCAAGGTAGCGAACTTTACGAGGAAACGCAGCTCCTATAAAAACAGGGTCGGCATAGGATAAATGATTACTGACCAATAAAACGCCTCCCCGTTCCGGGAAATTTTCCATACCCTCGATTTTAATTCGATAGAAGATACGTAGAAACAGATGGAACCAGACACGAAGAAAATCTTCAAATAAACAAATAAAAGAGACTAAAGCGACAAAGCCGAGTGGAACGATGAGAACAAACATTTCCTCTTTTGCAGTCATTCCAAAAACATTGGAAAACAAGGCATGAGTCCCGATTAGGGAGATTCCGCCCAATTGGGTAAGCAGGTTGGATGCGGCAAGGATTTTCCCGCGTTCTTGCTCCCCTGCACGATCCTGCAAATATCCGTTCAAGGGGACAAAAAATAATGCTCCAAAAAAACCAAGGGAGATGCAAAGGAGCTCAAAAATACCTCCAGGTGCAGTAGCTTGGTACAACCCTACTAAACTTAGCGTCATACCAATCGCTCCGATCGGACATAAACCGAGCTCAATTCTTCCACGATTTAAATAAGCACAAAACAAACAACCAACCATGATGCCCATTCCCATAAGTAAAAACCAATATCCGTAAAGACTCCCCATTCCGACCTTCCCCACGGTAACCTCTCCAGAAAGTTTGACTAACAAAAGGTAAAAAAAGCCACCCACTGCCCAAAAACAGGCATCCCCCAAGGCCGCCCACTTTATGCCTGGACGCTTTAAAAGATCGACCAGATCACCAAGATGAGAATACAAAATTTGCGGGTGGAAAGGTCGGGTCTTTAAAACCTTGGTTTCAGGAGTTGGCAGATAAACCAACCACGAAACAAGGGCGAGTCCGGCAATTAACAAGGTGATAGCCTGGGCGGTTGCCCAACCGCCAAGACCAACAACCCAGCGATCAAAAAGAACGGCACCAGAGAAAGCACCAACTAGTATACCCACAATGGTAAGCATCTCCATCCACCCAACCGCTTTGCCAAGTTGTTCATAGCCCACCATTTCTTTAAGAATGCCTTTCTTAGCGGGTGACAAAAAGCTGGACTGGGTGGAGAGGAAAAAAAAGCCAACCATACAAATAGCAAGGCTTTGGAAACTGGTTCCCGCAGCCAAAATACCTAACCCGATCAATTGAGCCAACAGGCTGACTCCAATTACCCTTTTTTTAGAAAATCGATCCGCAGTCCAACCGGCTAAAGGAGCAAAGATGATAAATGGAAGAATAAGGAGAAAAGAAACTTGTTGGTTCACCAAGTCCATACTTTCCTTGCCAACATGATAGGCTGCGAGTACAGGCAAAAATGCTTTCACCGCGTTATCATTGAACGCCCCGATCGTTTGGGAGACCAGCAAGGGAATGGTCCGGCGAAAAGCAGGCATGGTGTTAGGCATAATGTTATATTTTGACCTGCTTCGAATCCATGGCGATTTCATTCGCCCCCCTACCATTTGATGGTTGCCAGGCAATTTTACTTTAAAACTAACTTCAGAAATGAAATCCATTTACATTTTATACCTTTTTTTTAATGGGCTCTGCCTTTTGGCCTTCAGGCAAGCAGCCAAATATTCTCACTATTTTTTTCGGATTATAATACCTTTGTCACCAATTCCATATGCACCCCGATCCGAGCAGATGTACTTACAGGCAAACACAATCATTTAAATGGTCAGTTAGCCAATGGCCAAACCTTTGACTGAACTCAGCAAACCTTCCCTAAACTTTTTTTAAATGGGAGACTATCAAACCGCTACGCACGGTTCAAACGAGTCGGAAAAAAAATTAAAAAATATTTTCAGCTGCACGAGCTAGATCAAAATCCAATTCAGTGACCTTGCCCCCAGCATCATGGGTATTTAAAGCAAGTTCCACTCGGTTGTAGCAATTAAAAATTTCGGGATGATGGTTTCGATTTTCGGCTTCATAAGACAAACGGACCAAAAAGGCCATCGCCTCTGGAAAATCATTGAACTTATATTTTTTCTGCAATTTATTATCCTCAAAAGTCCATCCCGGAAGACCTTTTAAGGATTCGGTAATTTGTACCTCGTTCATGGGATTAATCATCGGTTGAAATCGTTAGTCCAAGCTTTCCTCGTTGTCAATCGGTCCTGAACCCGTTGAGATAGGATTTTCCAATTTCCATGCTTGAACTCACGCCCGAAGAAAAAAACAACCTTCCCCGACATGTCGCTCTGATTATGGACGGCAATGGTCGCTGGGCCCGTTCTAGAAAGATGCCCAGATTATTCGGTCATCGAAACGGGGTGGAAAATGTTCGGGCCGTTGTTAATGCCGCCAAAGAAGTGGGCGTTCCTTACATTACGCTTTATGCGTTTAGTACCGAGAATCAAAACCGTCCCAAGGATGAAAAATCCGGCTTAATGAAACTCCTTGAGGAATTTCTTAAAAAAGAATTTCGATCAATGATGGAAGATGGTATCCGACTGCGGGCAATTGGGGATCTTTCCGGCCTACCAGGTTTTGCCCGCAAAATAGTGGAAGACACCATCGATGAAACTCGCGACAATGACCGTTGGAACCTCACTCTCGCTTTAAACTATGGTAGCCGCCAGGAGGTTCTCCAGGCGATTTCCAAGTATGGTCAAGATAACCCTGCATCCGACCATATTCCTACTTGGGAAGAATTTTCTCCTTATCTAGAAACCTCTGATCTTCCTGACCCAGACTTGATCATTCGTACGTCAGGAGAATTTCGCCTGAGTAATTTCCTCCTTCTGCAAGCAGCTTATGCGGAGATTTTCGTATCCCCCTTACACTGGCCCGATTTTGGTAGAGATGCTTTTATCCAAGCACTATCAAACTATGCCCAACGAGAACGCAGGTTTGGAAAAACCAGCGAGCAAATACAACAACCTGCCCAACCATTAGCCTCATCATGATCTTGCGTACTATTGCCACCGTAATCCTATGGGGACTGCTCGGAATTATTGTCTATGGACTAAAAGAACCCGGAGCAATGTGGATCCTGAACCTTTGTGCAACTCTCACTTTATTCGAAGTTTACACAATCCTTGGAAGAATTGGTTTTGCCGCTAATCGTATAACCGGACTAGTTACCGGGGCATGCATGATTCCTATCGCTTTTTATTTCCCAGGTGCGGGCATTGATGCACTCGCGGTTGGGGCATTATTCTCCTCCGCGGCCTGTGTAGTTTTCCCGCAAGATCAACGCGGACTCTATGTAAAGCGCTTATTGCCCACCTTTTTCGGTTTATTATTCGTCACTTTTCTACTTCACTATTTTGTAAGAATTTTGCGGATCGTCGAGTCTCCAGCTGATCCCCAAGCACTCGGATTTGGTCTCTTTTTCTGTTTATGGATTGTGTTCGTTGCGAAATTTAGTGATATCGGTGCCCTGCTAGTTGGAAAAACTATTGGCCGTACGAAAATGGCACCATCGATCAGCCCGGGTAAAACGGTGGAAGGCTTACTTGGAGGATTGGGGGCCTCTGCAGGAATTGGAGCTTTGATTCCATGGCTGGCGGAGAATCACCTTTCCCATCTTTTTGATTTTGGAGCCTGGTCTCTCGATCCCTCACAAGGAGCGTGCTGGGGATTGGTCATAGGACTCGTGTCGGTCATTGGAGATTTGATTGCATCTGTATTGAAACGACTCGCAGGCATGAAAGATTCCGGTGGGTCCATTCCTGGGATTGGTGGATTACTCGACCTTACGGATAGCTTGATCCTGTCCGCCCCAGCCGGATATTTTATCATATTATTGATCCATCCATGAGCTTCCCAAGGAAGCTTATATTATTAGGAGCCACTGGCTCGATCGGTAAAAGTTCACTGCGGGTAATCCGCAAACACCCGGATAAGCTAAAACTGATCGGCATATCGGCATACCAAAAAGCAGATGAACTCGCTTCCATTGCCCGAGAATTTGGAGTGCAGAAAGTTCATTTACATCAGCCACCCGCTTCTCCGCCTGCACTTCCATCTGGATCTAAATTGTCCACTGGGGCTCATGCTCTTACTGAACTTGCAGGCTGGGACGAGTCAGATGTTGTATTGGTTGCCGTAGTTGGTGCGGCCGGACTTGCCCCCACCCTTGCAGCACTTGAAGCCGGCAAGGATGTGGTCTTGGCAAACAAAGAATCTTTAGTGGTAGGAGGCGAACTAGTCATGGAGACCGCCCGTCGAACCGGAGCCCGTATTTTACCTGCAGACAGTGAACATAATGCGGTTTTTCAATGTTTGCAGGGACAACCTGAACAAGCCTTGGATTCCCTGGCCCTGACCGCATCTGGCGGACCTTTCCGGGACTGGCCAATCGAAGACTTAAATAAGGCAACTCCAGAACAAGCCATGCGTCACCCCAATTGGGACATGGGCCCAAAAATTACGGTAGATTCAGCAACCATGGCCAACAAGGGCCTTGAATTAATTGAAGCAAAATGGCTTTTTGATCTCCCTCCAGAGAAGCTCCATGTTCTGATTCATCCGCCAAGTATTGTTCATGCAATTGTTCGTTTTTCGGATGGTTGTAGCTTCGCCCAAATGTCCCCCCCATGCATGACCTTTGCCCTACAAAACGCACTACTCTTCCCAGAACGTTTTTCCGGGGTCGAGCAGGGGTTGGACCTTTCCTCTGCTATGGAACTTTCTTTTTCGCCACCCGACTTGGACCGTTACCCCTGCCTCAGTTTGGCGAGGCATTCTTTGGAACAAGGTGGATGTGCTCCTTTAGTGTACAATGCAGCCAACGAAATGGCAGTAGATGCCTTTCTCTCGAATCGAATTGGCTTTGGCAAGATTTCCCGCATGATTGAAATTACTTTGAACCACTTCGATTACCGTTCAGTTCACGCACTTGAGGACTTACTTGCCCTCGACCAAGAAGCCCGATCCCTTACCGAGCAAGCGATTTCTCAGGTCGCTTAGTCTCATCCCTCTTTCTTTTTAGTCATGACCATGCTCTTCGACATTGCTTTTTTGTTTATTGCCCTCTTTGCCCTGGGTTTCACTATTTTCATTCACGAACTCGGACATTTTTTAGCTGCCCGCCAGCGTGGGCTGACCATCACCCGCTTTTCCATTGGCTTTGGACCCAAGCTCTTTGGATGGACCCGTAATGGTGTAGAATATCGGTTGTCTGCCATTCCTTTCGGGGGCTATGTCGCCCTCCCGCAGTTGTCGGATATGGGGAGATTAGAGGGTAATGAAGAGCAACGGAGGCAGGACTCCCAAGATCCAGTAGAACGCCCATCTGCCTGGGATGATTTTGATGAGGATGAGGATGAGGCACCTAAAGATGAACCGATGCCCAAGATCACATACACTGACAAGATGATCGTTTCGGTAATGGGGGCAGTTTTCAATGTTTTGCTCGCATTCACTCTATCCTCTGTCTTGTGGTTTTTCGGGTACGATGTCACTGATGCACAGTTGACCAACAAGATTGGTTATGTTGCAGATACTGTGGAACGCTGGAATCCTCTCGTGGAAGAAGGTGAAGAGGTCACCTCACCTGCTAAGAAAGCTGGCCTTTTGCCTGGTGACGAAATTTTGACCGTTGATGGATCCCTCGTTGATGACTTCATGGACATTCAAAACCGGATCATTACCGGCAAGCAACAAACGGCACAAGGCAGAAGACTTCTCAATTTATCGGTTTCAAGAAACGGCAAGGAAGAAAAATTTGAAATCTACCCCGAAGTCTGGGGTCCGGAAGAAATGAGGGTAATTGGGATCGGTCCAAAAGAAACTTTTTTCATAGGGGAATTATCACCAGGCATGCCTGCTGTAGAAGCTGGTCTTCAAGTTGGAGACCAACTGGTATCCATGAATGGAGAAGTGATTCATTCCTTTGCTCAGCTCGTTTACATGTTGGAAAAAACGGATAATAACAAAAGCATTTCCTTAGTTGTCTGCCAAGGTGGTGAAGGAGGTCCAGAACGAACCGTTGAATTACTTCCGGTTGAAAAAGAAATTATGGTTGGCGGAGCTCCTAGCATTCGTCGATTAATCGGATTTCGTCCAGAGTTCAAAATTGTTACCACCTACCCAAATCCCCTTAGCTTAATTTATAGCAGAGTAAAAGACATGTACCTAACCCTTAGCGGACTGGTCAGCCCCGCATCTGATGTAAAACTCCGTAACATGAGTGGACCAGTGGGTATTGTGAATCACCTGAGTGTGTTTGCGAAGATCGGCTTTAAGAAACTTCTTTGGTTCGTTGTTTTTATTAATGTGAACCT
>NZ_CAXLML010000104.1:0-4131 GCF_964187505.1 Candidatus Chordibacter forsetii | reverse complement strand
ACCAAGGTCAGGCACTTGCCATTTTACATGTGGAATAGTGTAGGCCAGGTAGAGAAAGAACGGTGTAGCCTGATGGTTATTTACGAACTTAAAGGCTTCTTGGGTAAGCAGATCATGGCTGTAATCATTTTGCTTCCCGTTGGCATTATCGAGCGTAACCTTTTGATCATTTTTCCAGAGGTATTCCGGGTAGTACTCATGGGCCTGCCTTTGATCGGTATAGCCATAGAAATAATCAAACCCTTGCTTGTTTGGATTGCCCGAATTATGGAAACCACCAAGGCCCCACTTTCCAATGCAGGCAGTAGTGTAGCCTGCTCGTTTCATGAGTTTACCGATGGTTTCGGAATTAGCGGGGATAGGAGTTTGTCCTACTGGATAGCCTGGGCTATTCGCACGGACATAAGCATGACCCGGATGTTTGCCGGTTACGAGAGAAGCTCGGGATGGAGCACAGACTGCATTGCCACAATAGTGATCGGTGAATCGCATTCCCCGTACGGCAAGGGTATCGAGCTCGGGCGTTTTGATCATTTTTTGTCCGTTGTAGCCCACCTCACCATAGCCTAAATCATCCGCGAGTATGTAAATGACATTAGGCTTTTGATCAGATGCCAATACAAGGTTTCCAAGAGTTAACAAAAAAGAAAATACATAGAGCTTTTTCATTCATAAAATAAAACTACTCTCACTTTGTTTTGGCAACTAGTATAGAGTTTTTTTGTTCTTTCGCGTTACGATCAATTTAATTCCCCAAATTTCATTGACTTACAAATTTTGGTTATAGTTGTATGCCCTTCACATGAATGCCCTAAAAAAATCTCCCTACTTTCTTTCCCAACGTCTAGGGCGATGGAAATGGCCATGGCTTATTCTTGCAATTCTTTCGGTTATCCCAGTGGCTATCTTGGCTAGTAATTTATTTGATTACCTTCTGGAAGTATTTTCAAAATCCACAGGTACCCCTTGGTATAGGCTCTTCATGGAAACAGATCAAGCAACTGATCCGCCCTTGGTTTTGCTGGAGTTACTTTGCGTGGGACTTTTATGCTGGCCGATTGCTATTGTCGGTTCTTTGATTCAAGGCCGAGCGGTTAAGACCTTGGTTGCTCCAATTAAGTCTTTCCGTTGGGGGTTAGTTGGAAAAACAATTTTGTTGGTAATGCTTATCCAACTCCTGTTTTTCCTGATCCCTATACCTGGATTGAATGAATTTGAGCCGATTTTTAAATTTAATGGTTTCCGTACAGAACATGGCTATTGGTTGTTGCCCATGATCGTTTGCATCCTTCTTCAAACCACCGGGGAAGATGTCTTTTTTAAAGGATTTTTGTTACGTCAATTCGGAGCAGTTGTTCCCGTTTTCTGGTTCGCGCCGGTATTGGTAACAGCTTGTTTTGTCAGCATTCATTTTGGCAATCCTGATTTTATGAAAAACATCGGTGCGATTTTGGTGTACTTCGTAATGACTGAGTTAATCATTATCTTTTTCTTGATGCGCTCAGGTGGAATGGAAATTCCTTTAGTCCTTCATTTCCTCAATAATTTCATTCTCTTTATGGTCTGTGCAGAGGAGGGGACGCAGGCTAATGAACTTACCCTTTGGGTTTATGAAAAATGTGAGGATGATTTCATAAACCGCGTAAGAATCTATATCTCTCTGGGCCAAGAATTGATCTTGTTCGCTGGTCTCTATTTGATGTTTTTCTGGCATCGATCTCCCTATTATATTCATCCATTGAATAGGGATTCCACAGGCCCCTAAATCACTCTAAATGGAATAAGCAATTTTCTGTTCTCTAGAGAAGAAAATAAATAACACCAGTAACGACACCTGCCCCAATAAGATTCAGGACGAACCCTTCTGTCGCCATCCGTTTCACACTAATCTTTCCAGTGCCAAAAACGATTGCATTGGGTATGGTTGCTACCGGGAGCATGAAGGCACAGCTTGCACTAAGGGCGGCAGGGATCATCAAAAGCTTGGGGTCGAGATTGGCAGACACAGCAGCTGCTCCAAGGATGGGCATCAATAGGTTAGTGGTTGCGGTATTGGAGGTCATCTCGGTGAGGAAAGTGACGAGTAAACAAATTCCGACTAACACGCCAATTGTAGGCAGGTTCTCCACTCCGGATAGGGCGGAGGCAATGGATTGGCTCAGGCCGGACTGTTTGAATGCTTCCCCCAGGCAAAGACCAGCACCCACCAGAATGAGCATACCCCAGGGAATCTGGTTGGCGGTTTTCCAATCGAGCAAACGCTCTCCCTTTTTCTCTCCGCTTGGCAGACAGAAGAGAAGAAGGACTGCAACAAAGGCGACACTGGCATCGTTGGCCTGAGGGAGCTCGAGCCAAGTTTTCCATCCGCCAAACGGCTCCGAACGGGTGATCCATGCCAGGGCAGTCAGGCTAAAAATAGTCAGGGTACGAATCTCTGGCTTGCTCCAACTTCCCGGATGGGGAAGAGATACCACGCCTTTGCCCGAGACCTTACGGGTCAGCCAGAGCCAGATTACCAGGGTCATCACTAGGGTGACCGGCATTCCAAAGGTCATCCAGTCAGAGAAGGACAGTTCAGGAAAACCGAGGTCTTTATACGCACCCATCATTACTAGGTTCGGAGGCGTGCCAATTGGGGTGCCGATTCCCCCTATGTTGGCGGCAAAGGCAATACCGAGCAGAAGAGGGATGGTCAGTTTTTTATTTTCACTCCCCTGAATTACCGCCAGAGCCATCGGTAACATCATCAGCGTACAAGCCGTATTGGATATCCACATGCTAAGAAATGCGGTTGCTCCCATGAATCCGAGCACAAGAAACTTGTCACTGGCCGGAAAGGTACGGACCATGGCGATAGCGATGCGTCGGTGAGCCCCGCTCTTTTCCATGGCTTTTGAGAGAAGGAACCCACCGAGGAGCAAAAGTACCAAGGGATGCCCATACTTCTCGCCCACGGTCTGGGGAGAAAGAACCCCAAACATAGGCAAGAAGGCAAGGGGGATGAGAGAGGCCACCGGAATCGGTACCGCCTCAAAAATCCACCACAGGGCAGTCCAGATGGCAATGGCCAAAGTGAGGGCAGCGGATAGTTCCAAACCACCCATAGATTTACCTATCCAACCAATTAATAGAGCTATAAGTGGCGCTACCCATAGTAAGGAATTCCCCAAAAGTGTGGACTCTTGAGGAGAGCCATTTGGATTATCTGGGAGCATTGCTTTTTTGAAAAATCAAGGGAAGCTTTTTTGAGGTTAGCTTACTTAGGACGATTTTTTCTAAATCGTATCCATCCATAGAGAGCGATGCTTATTAGGAGGGTTATGCAACCGGGTATTCCGATTAAAATAAAAATAAGGGTGCCAAGCATACCCGCACCTTCATTGTTCGGATTTCCTCCAATAATGAGTGGGGTATAAAACCATGAGGTCGCACCGATGACCAGCATGGGCAATCCGACAATGAGTAAGCTTTTTGGTAGGGGAATGGAAAAACTGAGTAAAAAAATGATACAACCCAAACCAGATAGGCAGGGGCCCCAAAATTGAATCATTTGGAGACTTTTGGGAATGAAATTAAGAGAAGATGGGAGCCAAAAACTGAGAGATGTAATCACCCCAATTATGATTAAAAACAAACTTACCAGAAGTAAGGTAAGTTTTGGTTGTTTGAATTTGCTCATCAATTTTATTTTTCCTCTCTCCCAGATATCAAACACTGAGCAATTGGTGGATGCCCGTTGATAAGATTGAATCTAGGACTGCAACCTAATCTTCTTCACCTAACAAGTTCGATACCTTGGTCAGTTATTTTTATCTTTCGTTGTTTATATAATTTTCCGATGGCCTGTTTGAATACTTTTTTGCTTATTTGAAAAGTATCTACGATGTCTTCCGGGGAACTTTTGTCATTAAAGTCGGATCTTCCACCTCTCGATTTGAGATGTTCTAAAATTTTATCTGTTGTTTGATAAACATGCCTGCCCTGACTGGGTTGTAGGGATACATCTATTCTTCCATCTTCCCGTACACATTTAATATATGCTTTGAGCCTTTGGCCTTCCTCATAGTAACCGTAAACCTGATTCTCATAGACCAAACCAATATATTCATCGTTAATGGCAACCTTGATTCC
>NZ_CAXLML010000103.1:0-28572 GCF_964187505.1 Candidatus Chordibacter forsetii | reverse complement strand
TGATGGCCATTGGCCCCATGGATCTCACTTTCACGGAGATTCAGACTTGTACAGAACGACCATGACTATTTTGATGCTGGAAGTCTATTACCGCTACGCACCGATGACTAAGGTCTAACCCTTTAGAAAAAGCAATCCCCTAACCAACCCTAACGCCATGAGTCGAATTCTATCCATTCTTTTCTTCACCTTCTCACTATCACTCGCTGCTAAGCCTGAACCGGTAAAAGAAGTGATTATTTCCGGAAATGACGCCATGCAATTTGATATAAAAGCTTTTCAGGCCAAGCCGGGCGAATCAATTCGACTAACCCTAAATAATGTCGGGTCCATCCCCAAAATCGCTATGGGTCATAATTGGGTATTATTAAAAAAAGGGGCGGATGCAATCGCGTTTGGTCAAAAAGTTTTAGCATCTGGAGGAAGTGCAACCAATCCACTCCCAAAATCCCTCCTAGGTGATGTTTTAGCACATACTAAACTGCTCGGACCAGGGGAATCAGAGACCATATCTTTTACGGCACCTACAATTGCAGGGGACTACGAATATGTATGTACTTTCCCTGGGCATTTTGCGATGATGCGAGGAAGCATGGAGGTTAAATAACCTTCCCCTGCTTTATTCAAAACCCGTCAAACTTTACGTCCTCTAAAATTGTCCAGCTGTGTCCGATCCCATTAAAGAAGCAAGAGTACTAGAGAAGGGTAACTCACAAGGTACATTCTCCAAGTATTTGACCTTCACAAAAATTAATGGACCGGGAATGTGGCTTGCACTTGCAGCACTGAGTGCAGGTTCACTTATAGGCTCCTTGGGACTTGGGCAGAGACTTGGAACAGAAGGCCTGTGGGTCCAGGCATGGGCAATGTTGCTGGGAATGTTTTCTTTATGGGCCGTGAGCCATATCACCCTAAATTCTCAACAGAGCTTATTTACATTGCTCAAAAATGAATGGAATCCGAGCCTAAGTTGGTGGCTAGCTGGTGCCGCCATGCTCACAAACTTTGCATGGTGCATGCCCCAATTTAAATTTGGGGCTGAAATTACAGGTTCTCTCTTGTTTCCCGTCTTAGGTAGCAAAGCTGGAAAGATTGGCGTGGCAGTGATCATGCTAGGCCTATCTATATTTCTTTCCTTTTGGTATGAGAGGTCCGGACTTAGGTCCAAACTCTTTCAATGGACCCTGAGATTGATACTTTTGTCGCTATTCGCTTGCTTGCTTACCTCTGTGATCATTGCCCTGCCCAAGTCTGATATTTCGATTACCAATATCTTGAGTGGATTTATTCCATCCCCCACTCATTTCAATGAAGTTAGTAGTTCTTACCATCCCTTGTTAGAAAAAACAGGGGACTTTCGTTCTTTTTGGGAGGAACAACTCGTAGTAAGACAAAAGGAACTGACTTTGATCACTTTTTCATCGACGCTTGGTATCAACCTGCTCTTTGGACTCCCTCTATTATTGTTGGGAAGGGGGTGGAAAAGAGGGCATAATGAATTTGCTAAATTCAACCTCTTCTCAGGGCTGTTTATTCCATTTCTTCTTTGTTCATCCTGCATAACTCTACTTTCAGCGGTTGCACATCAAAGATTGATTGATGAACCGATTGAATCCATTGAAAAAAACTCTCTATTCGTGGAAAAAGAAAGCTCTGGTCAGGTTCATGATCTTTTAGCTCTTCGCGTCAGCAACGAGATTGGAAAACATGAATATAATGCATTGGCACCATTCCAACAGGAAGAAAAAATAAATGACCTCTCTCTAGCAGATCAAAGACTCGCTAAACTTGTTATCAGTTCAAATATTAAACAATGGATTCTGTCCTTTAGTCAGGGAGGAAATGAATCTCTAAAATATTTGCTTGGAGTTTCGGTTATTCTAATCTCTTTTTCTACAATTGTGGTTTTAATGGTGCTTAATGGCCACTTAGTTTGCGAGGTTTTGGGAAAACCGCACAAAGGTGCTCCCTTTCAATCTGGCTCTCTACTCTTAGCTCTTGCTTCGGTAGGTCCATTCGTCTGGTCAAACCAAGATTCTTGGGTAGCAGACCCTACTTACTTCTTTAGTCTCGCAATCCTTCCGTATGCCCTGCTTTCTTTTCTTCTCATGCTGAATAGTCGCGAGCTTTTAGGCAGGGAATGTCCCAAAGGAATAACGGGGATAATCATCAACTTGGGTGCTGCTTTATCATTTATTACTCTAGGCGCGAGCTCAGCTTATCTAGCATGGAATCACAAATGGGAGGGATTCCCAATTGGGCAGACCCTAGTCGTCTTGATTGGTATATTGCTATTAATTGGTTACTTCTCTTTAAAAAACAAAAAGATCATTAATCGATTGTCTGGTTTGGAGACCAGGCTGCAAAAAGCTGAAAAAAAAATTTAAGCCGTCTCTCGTAAGTTAGTTGGCAGGACAGCTAACCACATTAAAGAAATTATTTCTTTTCCAAAGGAATCCATCTTCGAGTTTCGGTTCCATTCTTTTGTACAGAATGCAGGACCCAAGCCTCTCCGGTTGAGGTGTCAAGTTTGACTAATCTTTTGTAAAGGAAAGGTTTAGAGTCCTGAGAATAATACTCTGCACTGACAATTTGAAACTTTCCATTTTTTGTAGAACTACCAGAAAAATTAGGTGGTGGTGGAATATTAACCGGCAAAGAAGGGGGCCTTTTATTCGGCTTGGATTGGGCAATACTCTCAAGTGAACTTGCTGGAAAGATTGAAATAAAAGACAAAATAGTAAATACATTTAAAAACTTTTTCATGATTCTGATCAATGAACTAAATTTAACTATTGTTAAACTCTAATATTTTCATGAATGGACTTTATAAACAAAAAACTCCCCCGGTCTTGCCCAAACCGAAGGAGTCTAAGTGAACAATTACGTTCGCGAATAGTTCAACCTAATTATGAGTTCTTTTGCAACACTTTAAATCAATCAAAAAATCTATTTAAACAACTATTCGTATGAAAAATTATTATGATACTAAAAAACCGAAAAAAATGATTATTATTTTTCTTTTCGCCACGAATATCATTGATTTTAAGTTTACGGTTGCTCCAAGCGCAATCATGCTTAGCAACTATAGCATACTATGTTTCTGACTATTTTATTACATGCATGACCTACGACTTATCGGAATTACTTTTTTAGGGATCATCTTATTTTTTACGAGTTGCCGTAAATCTTCAGTAACATCTATACCTAACGCCCCTCCTCCCTACCCTAGTTTCCCGGTTCCTCAAGAAAGGTACCAGTCCTCTCAAGTATATGGTGGTCAGCCGAGCAACTCCACCTACATACCGCCTTACAGTGAACCGACTAACTACCAGAAGTCAGTTTCTTCTGAAAACCAATCCTTTTACACCCCTCCCCCTGCAGGTCCTCCCAGGCAACGGATATATGAAAAACCTACTCTTCAATCCCAACCCTATCCAAGACAGGGACAAGAAACTAACTCTGCAAGGTTTACTCTAGAGGCAAGAGCAGACCTTTGGGCATTAGTTCAAGATGACAAAGGTGCGGAATTACAATGGTTAAAAATGAAACCTGGAGAAACATCTACGATCTCCCACAGCGGTGACCTAACTATCACCTGCTCATCAGGCGATAAATTATTAATTAAGGACAAATTTGGCAAAAAGATTGAGACTAATCCAAATGCCAGTGGCATTTCGATCGTTCGTTTAGCTGCGAACTAGAGTTTTTAATTCAAAACAAACGACTTAGGGCAGTCGTATAATACCGTTGTCTTTACTGAATGTATTTCCCTCCTCAAGAAGTTGAGGCGGAGGGTGGGCTAGGGTGATATCTATAGATGAGCATATACCTTGAGAAAAATGAAAGGTAATCAAACTCCAATCAAAAATCTCTCCAGTTTCTTCATCTTTTACAGGTCTACGATAGTCCCACAAATAATCCGATTTTTGTCCAAGGGTTCTTCCTTCTGGTTGCCCCATCAAGTCTTCCACCTCAATTCCGTTTCTCCCCAAAGTCAAATATTCTAAATTTGACTTCTTGTAGAAAGAAGAGGCGGTTGAATTTGAACCAATTCCACTTGGACTACTTCTCAAAGCAGTGCGATTGCACCCAACGAAGACAATCATTAAGAGTAAAAAACTTAAAAGGCTTATCCGTTGCACAATAAAGAGGTTAAAATGGCGGAGAGAACGGGATTCGAACCCGTGGAGGAACGATTAGTTCCTCACCGGTTTAGCAAACCAGCGCATTCGACCACTCTGCCATCTCTCCTATTAGGCTTAATAATTAAGCCTTTACGACACAATTCCGATTGATTATCTTGACAACCCGTCCTCAATAAATCCTCATTATTCGCAGGTATGAAGCGAAGAATTAAGGAATTAAAGGTTGGGGAAACTGATGTCATAAAGGTTAAAAATCGAGAAGGTGATAAAGTATCTTTTCGAGTCATAAGAATCAAGCTCGGAAATGGTAAACTAAAGTATCGTGGCAAAAGAAAAAGGAAACTCATCAATCATTAAGGCTTTTGAAAAATACTGATATTATAGATTTTTTATTTTACCATGCTTGTCGAGAAGCAGCTAGCAACCTAAGCGGTTTGTTCAGGTTCTTGCTTGGAACATAAAATCTTGAAACACAGACGGGCAAGAATGAAACTGGAGAGTAAATCCAATGGGAAATTGAAAGTTAATTCCAAAATGACTCCGATATCGACTAGTGATTCAATATGTAAAATGAGCTGGTCCAGGACTTCCATAAAACTCCCCAGTAAAATTAGGTAAAATCCGTTAATTTCGCACATCCGACTCGTTTCATCACGTAATTCAGATTGTGGGCTGATTGAATCATCCAACCAAGTAAGGATAATTCTTCTCCCACTTAAAAAGGTTCCAACTCCAATCAAAATTAAGGCAATATTTTCTTGATCACGGACAAGCTTTTCAACTTTTTCATGTCCTTCAATATCGGATTGAGCAATCAGAATAAACTGAATTACCAGGGGAATAATTAGCAAAAATACTAAACCTGCTACAAAGGCAGAAAACTTTTTATTTCCAATAATTATAGATAATTTATCATTCATAATCTAAAAAAATGTTATTTCTTCATAATTTTTCGTAGAGATAGCAAATTCTTCTCAGCCAAATCGTCTCCACGCTTTGCAGCCACTTCAAGCCACCTCAACGCTTCATCTACATTTTTTGAAATACCCTTTCCCCGCAAATACATGATACCTAGATACCTTGCAGACTCCGCATCTCCCAGATTGGCACACTTTTCAAAAGATTTAAATGCATCCTCCATAGATTTTGATTTAGAACTTCCCCAGTACACCTTTTTAGCATCTTCTCGAATCTGGTCAACTGGGGGCATGAAGGCTGGTTGGCTTTGAGTAGATTCACCTGGTAGAGGGGTTATTGCGGGCTCCTTGATAGGTTCCGACACAGGGTCAGTGTTAGCAGGCTCGGTTTTTCCATATACCGAGGGTAAACGAAAAGGTTTATCAACGGGACTCGAAAACTCTGTGTCAGAATCCAATTTTGTTTCAGCTGGAGTGGCCCAATCATCTGTATTCTCCTTATTTATGGAAATATTTTCAATATTTTCTGTTTCAATCCTCTCGGGAGCTGGATTAAAGAGCTTTTCATATTCCTCGAGCTTTTCCTCAGCCCCAGCTTGGTGAACTTCCAAAGCCTTTTCTGCATATTGATAGGCAAGATCTTCTCTGGATGAACCAGTTAAACCGTAGGCATAAAAATCAGCCACCATTAATAAGGAGAGCCCAAATCCTCTATCTGCAGCTGCTTGGAAATGAACTAAGGCAAGAGACTTGTCTTCCTTCACTCCCAATCCCTCCAAATAGCATCTGCCCAGGTAATGATGTGCCCCAGGCAATTTTTGGTCTATTCCCTGTTGTAATAAGTTTATGCCCCTTTGCCTAGTTGCATCCTCATCACCAACCAACGAATTGGATAGATCGTGAAGTTTGATTAAAGCACTTTGAACACAGGCTGGAGCGTAGCCTGAATTAGCTGAAGCCGAATAGTATTCAGCTGCCATTTGCATATCTTGCTTGAGAATGGTCTGGACCTCCTCGGCAGTAAAAATTTCAGCCAATACATATAACGCGACCGGATCCCCAATCGCTGCCTGTTTAATTAATTTTCCATCAGGATCACGAAATGATTTGAACAAATATTTAGCAACTAATTCAGAATTGGGTCCCATCGGTTTATATCTTGCCAAGTACCCAAGTACAAAATTGCCCAACCAATGTCCACGACTGGCGGAATTTTCTGCATAAAACCTAGCTTCGAGAAAAGAGACATTAAGATTTTTGTCTCCGTGCAAATGACAAAGAGCCAAAAATCCTTGGGCAAACGCGTCACCAGAATCAGCCGCATCTGTCAGAGCAGAGAGGTCGGACTTTAGCCAGCGGGCCCCTTCATTCCCACAAAGTACTTGATTCGCGATTAAAACGGGTAAAAGGTATAGTAAGATACGACTCATGTATGTTATAGATTATTCCTACGCTAGATGCCTTTGTCTACGCAAGTTCGCATTAACCAAAAAACACCTTCCACCCTCAACTTCTTAAATTTTCATGATCGAACCAAGTGATGGATCCTCAACCTTGCGTAGTCCAGGCAAAGAACCCATTCGGCAATTTGTTATCTACACCGAGCACAAAGTTGGTTGGTTAAATGACTTTATTTCAATGCTTAAAGACGAGAATATTGATATTCTCGCGATTTCAGTCCTTGATACTACGGACAGTGCGGTTATCCGCTTGATCCCAAACTACCCAAAAGATCTAGCCAGACTACTTAAAAGTTTATCTATAAGCTTTACCGAACGAAAGGTTCTTGCTGTTGAGTTAGAGAAAGAGGATTCATTTCAAAGTCTGACCAAAGCCTTACTCCGAGCTGAAATAAATATTCATTATGTATACTCATTTATGCATCCACCAAATGGTAAACCTGTACTCGCGGTTGCTATGGAAGATGAGGATACTGCCGAAGAGGCTCTTCGGGCTTATCAGCTTAAAATTCTATCCCAAGACGAATTAATCCGCTGAGGAAATAGGCTGTTTCTTTAGTAGAGAAGATAGGACTTGTTCTTGCGGCTAAAGGCGGCAACCTCAGAGTCCCATCTGAGTAGAAAAGGCCTAGGGTCAACTTCACTGTCTTTGGTTTTAATATGTTTCCACCAAGCACTGGAACCAACATGTTTATTAAAGAGATTAATCTCAGATTGCTTGGCGGTTGAGAATGGGCTTGGATCTTGCCAACGGGCAGTTAACTGCATCATAGCAAAGGCAAGCTCAGTCGGTCGCCAAACAGACCAATCTTGAATTACTAGGTAAACGCCCCTAACAGACTTGCCTGAAGCATTGGATGTTTGTTTAATTTTGTATGACAATCCCTTGAGATTAAGGTTTTCCAATGCACGCTTTAACTCCTCGGGTGATTTCCCGTCAAAAGTTAGTAATCGAAAAGGATACTTCGTACCAATTCCATGTTTGAATTTTCCCATTTGAGCACCAAGCCCCGTCATTGGATAACCAGCTACAGAATCAAGAGTAGGAATATTTGGTGAGGTTGGACGCCAAACCAATCCCGTACTTGGCCAGGTCATATTTCTTTTCCATCCGATCATTGGAACTAGGGTAAGTTTTCCTTTCCTTCTTACCTTATCTTCAATTTTTAAAACACCAGGTATCTGTTTTGACCAAAGTGCAATCTCTGCAATGGTCATCCCGTGAACAAAGGGCATAGGAAAGGCTCCGACATAACTAATCCATTCTGAATCAATCATTGGACCGGCGGTTTTTAAACCACCTAGAGGATTGGGCCTATCCAATACAACCACTTCTACACCCTCTTCAAAACAAGCTTCCATCACATAACGCATGCAACTAATATATGTGTAACAACGAACCCCGACATCTTGGAGATCGATCACTAAACAATCCAAGCCTCCGAGCATTTTTGAAGTTGGTTTACGGAACTTTCCATAAAGGGAATAGACAGGCAGATTGGTTCTATGATCAATTTTATCATCTACTGGAACAGAGGCTTTCTCGTCTCCGTAAATACCGTGTTCCGGACCAAACAGGGCAACAAGATTAACCTTACTGGTATTGTGCAAAGTCAAAACGGTACTTTTCCCTAATGAATTGACCCCAGCAGGATGAGTGAGCAGCCCTACTCTCTTGTTTTGCAAAATATCAAATTCACGGTCCTGCAAATAATCAATACCGAGTCTGATGTTTGAACTAGCCAGGCAAAAAGTTGTAAAGGGCCCGAAAATTAAGCAGATCAAACAGACCTGTAAAAGTGAAAAGTTTCGGCGGAAATTTTTTGCCCTTAATCTAGTTATTTCACTATTCATTTATTTTTTGTAGAACTTGCTGAAAATTTTGTAAAGAAAGACCGCGAAAACTCCCATAAATATACCCAAAACTGAACCACCTAAAAACATAGGAGGAAAAGTGTCCAATAGCCTCAACAACTCTTTCATAGAAAACTCAGACCAATCATAGTTTCTACTAAGAAGATTATTCTTCGGATACTTCAACCCCATCAAGTTGATCAAAATCATTCCTATTTTATAATCAGCAAAATAAATCGGGCCCATGGTTAGGGGGTTTGAAATCCACTGCAGGGCAATAATCAAGGGAAGGTTTGCCCGAACAAGTAGAGAAACGAAAAACACCACAATCATTTGGATACCCACGATTGGAAGCATTGATATCCAAATCCCCCAAAATAGAGCAGCCTGCATGGAATGGCCTTTAAATGACCAAAGGTACGATCTTTTATAAGCAGTTTCAGCAAACCATTTAAGAACAGGGTATCGATGAATATTCGACCTTCGTGGAAGAGGTTTGAGGAATTTCTTCACCCTACGAATTCTTTTAAACCTGACCTCTTTACTAATCGGTGGCTTGAAATCCAAATTATTTTTTCGATCTTCAAGGACTTTACGACAGGAACTCTTTAAATTGTCCGGCCCAGCCCTGAGATTATCTAGCAATGAGGTATTTTTTTGGGCAATTGGAACAAAGAATACATTAGGGAATCTCTTGTTACAATTATCCACCAAGTCCAAATCAATTGAACCGCAAAACAATACCGCTTTTTTATTGGCAATCTTAGCCAGTGATAGCATCTGAAACGGACCTTTGCCCCGGCAGGAGGTTTGATCAAACTTACCTTCACCAGTAAAAATTAAATCAGCTTTTCTGACTTCATTCTCGAGGTCTAACCATTTACTAACCAATTCAAACCCACCTACCAGTTTGACATCTCCAATCAGTGACAATCCAAAACCGATGCCTCCAGCTGCACCTGCCCCAGCCATTTGAGATAATCGAACAGCCTGAGGAAAAAATTCCTTTAATTGATCGAGCATTCGAACCATTGAAGCTTCTAAATTATTGAGCTGGTTAACTTTCAAACCCTTTTGGAGTCCAAATTGTTTGGTAGCTCCATCTTCACCGAGCAAGGGGTTATCAACATCGCAAGCAATGCGAATAGGCGGCATAGAGGCAATGTCAGAATGACCAAATAAGGAAAGATTTGACCAAGTATCCGGACTAGGAAATTTGATCGTTTGACCATTGGTTTCCCCAAACTCCATCCCAAGAGCACTAAGAGCTCCAATGCCAGCGTCGTTAGTCGAACTCCCACCTATTCCCAAAAGGATACAATCAGCTTCATTGGCTTTGGCATGTAAGAGCAGTTCACCCACGCCTACCGTTGAAGTACGCCAGGGATTTCGTTGCTCTGGTGGCAGGTCGCTCAATCCACAAACCGAAGCCATTTCCAAGACCGCCAACTTTCCAGAAGTAGGAAGATCTAGCAATGTACGAACTGAAGCATTCAAGCTTTCAATGAAGACCATCCCAATCTCAACTATTTTTTCTTCACCAATAGAATCTTTAGCTCGAACTTTTATAATCTCACCCTCGTACTTAGGGGTTAAGATCTCAACGAAACCTTCACCTCCATCCGTTAAAGGGCAAGAAATGACTTCTAAACCGGAAGAAACATCAGATGCAACTTCCTTAACCAAAGCACATGCATCCTGAGCTGAAAAGGAGTCTTTAAACTTATCAAATGCGGATAAAATTCGCATTTTTTGATTATTTAAAAATTAGCGGATTTCATTTCCATTTGATTCGTCCACCACTTTGAAATTTTCCATATGGTAGCTTTCCTCTCCTTGGAAACTAATTTGTAGACCATAATTTTTTTCCAACTTGGATAAGAGTGAAGCATCTGGACCGCGCAATCTACGCAATACCGATGGGTGTAAGAAAACCTTCAGGGTTGAAGAGTCATGACCATCTGCCTTAATTCGGCGTACTGCATTGGAAACAAGTCGTTGAATTTCAATACTTATAGATCTTGGCGATTTAACAATTCCGCGACCTTTGCAATACGGACAGGGTTCGTAAACGCCGCTAGAATTACTTTCATCATGCCGTTGTCGCGTGATCTGCAAAATTCCGAGCTCTGAAATGGGCAAAACATTGTGCTTGGCTTTGTCATCAGACATCGAGGCTTTCATCTTTTGAAAGACCTTACGCTGATCGCTCCGGTTTTTCATGTCGATAAAATCGACAACTACGAGCCCGCCCAAATTCCTGAGTCGTAGCTGGCGCGCTACTTCGGCCGCAGCTTCCAAATTTGCCTGTAAAATAAAGTTTTTCCCGTCCTTACGGTTCCCCTTATGGCTACCAGTATTGATATCAATTGATACTAGCGCCTCAGTTTCCTCCATCACTATTTCACCCCCTGATGGTAACTTCACACACCTCATAAAAGTTTGTTCGATTTGGCGCTCTATATTAAAGCGTTGGAAGATAGGTATTTCTTCCTCAAATAACGAAACTTTTGCTTTGGACTTTGGAGATATTCTCTGAATTGTATCGATTAAGCGCGTATAATCCTCACGGTTGTCTATCTGTACTCGATCGACATCGTCAGTTAGGAAATCACGAGCCGTTAATCCAATCAAGTCGGGTTCCTCATATAGCATACAGGGATCCTTCTCATTTTTAATCCTGGATTCAATTTGATCCCATTGCTGCATCAAAATATGAAGATCTCGGACAAAAAAGCGTTCAGGTTTATTTTGCCCGACCGTACGGATAATAACTCCCATTCCTTCCCTAAGAGAAAGGTTACCAATAATACGCTTAAGCCTTTTTCGCTCCGCCTTATCTTCTATTTTACGAGAAATTCCACATTGTCCAGCATAAGGCATGAGTACAAGAAACCTACCAGGCAAAGAAAGATTAGTGGTGGTTCGAGGTCCCTTAGTACCGATCTGTGCCTTAGTTATCTGGACAACAATTTCCGAGCCAATTGGAAAAACTCTAGGAATATCCGAGACGGACTTTGCCTCGTTTTTACCTCTAGATTTCTTTTTATTTTCAAGAACGATTTCAACTGATGGATCGTTATTTGCACCGGGTAACATATCCCAGTAATGCAAAAATGCATTTTTTTCTTGGCCAATATTTACGAATGCCGCTTTAAGACCGGCTTCGAGGTTTTGTACCTTTCCTTTAAAAATTGCCCCTACCATTCGATCCTTATCAAGCCTTTCGATGTCAAATGCTTGAAGGATACCATTTTCCATCATTGCTACACGGCGCTCGAGGGCTTCTGTATTAATGATAATTTCTTTATAATCCTCTTTCTTTTCTCGGCGAAAGAATGACATAATACGTTCCCGGATTGGACGATTCTTCGCCCTCTCCAGAGCCGCATCTCTCAATTCTTTTTTATCAATTAAGATAGGAGGTTTTTCCAAAGGGGCGGCACTTAAGTCGTTTTTGGGCAATTTTTCTCCTGAATTGTCTTCAGGGGATTGTTTTGATCTGTTTTTCGAGGAGGCTCTGCGCCTATTTCTTCTGGCCATGATAGGAGGTGTTGAAGAATCCAACCCTCATCTGAACAACGCGTACATTTGGTCTAACAAGTTTCACAAGACAGACTTTCGATAACGAAATACACTTTGTACCATTCCAAGCATAAGGAAACAAACGACCATGAAGGAACCACCATAACTCAGAAAGGGCAAGGGCAGCCCTGTTATGGGGGTGATTCCAATAGTCATTCCGACATTGATGAAAATATGAGTCATCAAGAGGACGGATACGCCAACAGCCAGCATCGAACCGAAACGATCTGCGGCTTGAGCCGCTACCCGTAGACAACCGAAGACCACAAGGGATAACATCCCGATGGCTAGACTGCCCCCAAGTAATCCTGATTCTTCAGCAATTACGGCAAAGATGAAATCGTTGTGGGCCACCGCAGTTGGTAAATATCCGAGTTTGGCTTGCATCCCTTCCCCGAGACCTTTGCCGGAGATGCCACCAGTGGCGACTGCGATAAGGGCTTGGATGCGGTTCCAATTCGAACCCACACCTTGTGGGTCTTCGACTTCGGGCGCAACAAAGGTAAGAATGCGTTTGCGTTGATAATCCTTGAGTGGAAGGAGTGAGGAGTCCTCGTATGCCACCACGGCATCCGAGGGTTTGGGATTCTCTAGTTTATATTGATAGTAGTTAAATAAATCGAAGCCTAACAAACCAAGCAACACCACGAATACGACAAACGTGGAAATAAAAAACTTAGTTGGCATGCGGGCGACGTATAAAAGTGAGAAGGCAATTGGTGGAAATACCAAAGTAGATCCTAAATCTGGCTGTAAAAAGATCAAGAACATTGGCAACGCAAAACAAGCCGCAACCTTGAGAATCCCTCTTAAGGAATCCTGCATGTCTCCGACTTTAGATCGGGCTAGCAAACTTGCACCGAATATCATCGTTGACCACTTGGCAATTTCAGACGGTTGCACTTTGAATAATCCGAAGTCAATCCACCTGCGTGCACCATAAATCATTGGGCCACCAAAAACCAAAAGTAATCCAATAATTACCAGGAAATAGAAAATATGGGCGTACCTCATCCACAATTGGTAGTTAATTACCGAAACCACAGCATAAAGAGAAAATCCAATTACAGACCAAAGAATTTGCATTTTCCAATAATTTCCACCCCCAAAAGCTTGGGCAGAATGAATAAAGATAATACTCATAAGACACAGACCGAGTAAGCATAATGGAGTTAGCCAATCCCATTTAGTCTCCTCAGGGATAAGCGAGTCCTGCTCCAATGGATCTGACTTCCTCACATTACTTGAGTAATTCTTTAACCATCTCTTCCCACTCTACAGACAAGCTCGAGCGACACACAGGTTTGCCTGCACGGGCATACCAATATGCCGCGTTACCTAAATCCCCCTCCTCGCGATGCAAATAAGCATGCACCCAGTCTCCTTCAACCGACCCCGCACTCTGGGCTAATTCGTGAGCGTTCTCCCAATATCCTTTTTTTGCCCACCAAAGGGCCTGCAAAGGTGATGACAAATCTCCAAAAGGCTCATTTTCTTTTTCAATTAAAGAAAGAAAATCGGCAATGTTCATGAGTCACGTTTTCTTTTCCATCTCATACCTAAGGCCAGGCTGTATTGAAATTTTCTACGATGTTCACGAATAAGAAAAGGTAAGTTTTTTTCCATTTCTAAATCAAAGTGTTCTTCAAGAATATTCTTTAATGCGGATGCCGAATCTCCTTCCTCCAACCACTTTTCAGGAGAAGTGAATTCCTCAAGCCAGGTAAAAGGAGTGGTAAGGATTAAATGGCCACCTGGGTTTACAAGATCGGGAAGTCGGTCGAGTAAGGATAAAGGGTCGGGCAAGCGACAAAGTAGATTGGCCGCATGGACGACATCGAAGTGCCCAAGGTCTTTTCGTAAATTGCACGCATCTCCAACCTCGAAAGTTAGGTTGGACGGAAGATCAGCTATTTTTACCGATGCATCTTTCCACCTACTTCCCTCTTCATGGTACTGATAACTAAGTGATCCCGATTGCACCAGGCTGTTAGCAGCACCAATGAAGGATTCTGAATAATCGATACCCAGAACTTGACCGGAGATATTAGCCAAAACAAAACTACTTTTCCCCACCGCACATCCAAGGTCTAATGCTTGCCCGATTGACATGGATGTATCGATCAATTCCTCTACACTTCGACGGGCAAAATCAAGGGCATCTTTGGGACCGCCAGGCCAGGGAAACTGTTCTTCCTCCGATCCATAGTGAAAAAGTAAATACTCTCCAAGGGAGCGAGCGGTTTCATAGATTTCACCTCCCTGATTATTGCTATTAACAAGATTCATTCTGCAGATAATTCCCTAAAGGATTCTTTGAGCCGAGGATAAAGATTCTGATAAATCTTATAGTTTTTATGATACTTTGAAGGATTTGAACTTATCTCCACAAGCTCGGTCTCTTTAATCCATGAATCAGAGGCCTCCTCAACTGAAGAAAAGTGGTCGCATCCGACCGAGGCCAGCAATGCGGCACCATAAGCAGCTCCCTCCCTTGCATTGACCAAGGAACAGGGTGATTCAAAAATATCGGCCAACATTTGTTTCCATAGGGACGACCTAGCCCCACCGCCAGATAAAATTACTTTGTCAGGGCGAATGCCCAGTTCCTGCATTAAGGAAAGCGAATCTTTTAATCCATAGCTTACTCCTTCCAAAACGGCACGAGTGAGATGGGCTTTGCTGTGCCGTAAAGTCAAACCTACAAAAGCACCCCGGGCATGTGGATCCGGATGGGGTGTTCGCTCGCCAGACAAATAGGGAAGGAAAACCAAACCTTCGCACCCCACAGCCACTTGTTCTGCAGATCGAGTAAGTATTTCATATGCATTCTCCCCTCCCCCATTCTCGATGGATTGTTCCTCTCTGCCCAATTGATTTTTATACCACTGGAAGGAACCAGCCGCTGACAACATCACTCCCATTAAATGCCATTTACCAGGAACGGCATGACAAAATGCATGCAACTTCCCCTCTGGTTCCACACGGTACTGATTGCTCTGAGCAAAAACGACCCCACTTGTACCAAGAGTTGCCGAAACCATACCTTCCCTAACTATTCCGCAACCAACGGCTTGAGCCGCCTGGTCTCCACCACCCGCGATAACTGGGGTGCCTATGAATAAACCAGTTTGAGAGCTTGCATCTGGGGAAATCTTGGTCGATGCAATCGTAGATTCAGTAAGTTCTGGCAACCAATCTTTTGACCAACCCATCCCCGAAAGGATTTCGTCCGACCATTTTCTCTCTCCTACATTAAGCATGGATGTGCCTGATGCGTCTGATACTTCGGAGAAAAATTCTCCAGTCAATCGATAGCGAATATAATCCTTGGGTAAAAGTACTTTGGAAATCTTGGAAAACACTTCTGGTTCATTCTTTTCAACCCAGCGTAATTTGGGAGCGGTGAAACCAGCAAGGATTGGGTTACCTGTAAGACGCAAAACTTCAGCTTCACCTAAAAGCTCGGTCATCTCTTCACACTCCTTAAAAGAACGCTGATCATTCCACATGATACATGGACGAAGAACTTGTCCATGAGCATCAAGGATGACCAAGCCGTGCATTTGTCCAGTTAATCCTATCCCGGCAATAGATTCGGATTTCACATCCTTTAATAATTCTTTTAATGCCTTACAGGTGGCCTCCCACCAAACCTCCGGGTCTGTTTCGGCTTGCAAGGGAGCAGGTGTTTGAAACGGATACTCCGGGTTACTGCTAGCAAGGACTTTACCGGATGAATCAACCAATAAGGCCTTGATCGAGGATGTACCAACGTCGATTCCAATAAATTTCATAACTTATTTATCAAACCAACCCATTGAGTGTTGGCAACTGGAATGACCAGCCAAGCCAAATACCTTCATTTTCCAAAAGGTAGCTTGTAGAGTCCCCAAAGCCAATATCAGCAAACTCCATTCTTGCACTTTGCTAATTCTCCACAATAGCTATTTTGCAATGACAAAGGAAGATTCAATCGAACCCACAAAACAACCCATCCTACGAATTCGATATTGTCCTGGTTGCGGATGGATGCTCCGAGCAACTTGGCTCGCTCAAGAAGTGCTGATTACCTTTGCTCAAGAAATCGGTTCCGTTTCCCTGGAACCAGTGAAAGAAACAGCAGGAATCTTTCAGGTATGGTTGAATGATAAACCCGTTTGGTGCCGAAAGTTAGATTCTGGGTTTCCACAACCTAAAGAGTTAAAGCAAAGAATCCGTGATCTTATTTGTCCGGGTCGAGACCTCGGACATTCGGATAAATAAAATTAGGTTTTTTGGGCGGCCTGTTTACGGGCCACCGCTTTCTTGAGGAATTCATCCCCGATGACACCCAGAAGAATCACCAACCCGAGAATGCCAAATTCGAGGTGTGTCGATATACCGACCATATTTATGGAATTATAAATCAATCGAATAACTGCAGCCGCAATGACCACACCCAAGACCGAACCCTCTCCTCCCCGCAAACTACATCCACCCAGCACCGCAGCGGCAATTGCATAGAGTTCGTAAAATTCGCCCGTTTGAGCAGGTTGGACAGAATCCAATTCGAAAGCGAAAAGAATCCCCGCGATTCCGGCAAACAAGGAGCAGAGCACATAGGCGAGTATTTTCATCCTGTCCGTATTAATGCCGCTATACCGAGTACCTTCCTCGTTATTACCCAAAGCAAAAAGGTAGCGCCCCCAAATGGTACGACGCAAAAACACCGCAGCGGCAATGGAAAGAACCAATATAAAAAGAGCAGGTGTGGGAAGGTTAAACGATCCCAAAGCAATCTTTCCACTAAACAGAAAATCAAGGCCCTGTATTTGTTCTAAGTTTTTATACCCGGCATCATCTTCGTATGGCATTGGTCCAATCGACTGGTTGTCGGTAAGCCAGCGACCCATACTTCGGTAGACCAATAATCCACATAGGGTTACAACAAACGGCTGGACTTTTGCCTTGGTTATTAAAAGTCCGTGAAGCAAACCAATTCCCAAAGATAGTACCAAGGTGATTCCTATAGCACTCCAAGGGTCCATCCCTTCCAGTTTAAGGCAGATTGATAAGACCACCGAGACCAAGCCAACGACTGACCCGATAGAGAGATCAATACCGCCCGTTATAATAACAAAGGCAACTCCCAGGCTCATCACTGCGTACAAACTCGACCATTTGATCAAGTTTTGCATGTTGTATGCGTTGAGGAATTTAGGATTGATTACTGCCGTGATCACAAAGATTGCAACCAAGAGAATAAAGATACCAAGTACATTTTTTTTCATATAAACTTATTAAATTAGGCCGCCACCAAATTACCGGTTGCCAAGTTCATGATTGCTTTCTCGCTCAATTGATCCCGACTAAGTTCACCAGATATTTGACCCTCGTGCATAACATAGGCCCGATCAGCCATGCCCAAGACCTCTTCCATCTCACTGGAAACAAAGAGAATGGCCATGCCCTCTCCTGCCAGTTTCTCCATCAGTTTGTAAATTTCTCTTTTCGCTCCGACATCTATCCCGCGTGTCGGTTCATCCAACAGCAATAATTTAGGAGACATCGCTAACCATTTTCCCAAAACAATTTTTTGCTGATTTCCTCCGGAAAGAAACCTCGCCATCTGTTCGAAATTGGGTGTTTTGATCTTCATCGATTTTACCGCATTTTGGGTGACCGCCCGTTCTGCATTTTCATTCAACCATCCACGCGACGCATCTCTTTGTAAACTTGGTAAGCTACTATTTTCACGTACCGACATGGGCAGGACCAAACCGTGTTGTTTTCGATCTTCTGGAGCCAGAGCAATACCTTCAGAAATTGCAGCTCTTGGATTTCGAATTTCTTTCACTTCTCCACTAATTTCCAAGGAACCACCCAGGGCTGGAGTTACCCCAAAAATAGTTTGTAAAAGTTCTGTTCTACCTGCACCTACCAAACCAGCAACTCCTACAATTTCACCTTCAGAGACTTTTAGGGACAAAGGATGCTGGGGGTAAGATGGACAGCGTAAATCTTTAAGGGATATAACAGGCTTACCGGGACGATGGACTTGCCGGTCGTAAAATTCACTTAATTCGCGACCAACCATAAGTTTGACCATATTATCGTGATCAATCTGATCCTGCATTAATTCTCCCGCATTTTCTCCATCACGAAAAACGGTTACCCGATCAGCCAATTCCTTGACCTCTCCAAGACGGTGGGAAATGTAAATCACACTTATTCCCTTGGACCGCAAATTCTTAACCACCTTAAAGAGAGTTTCCGTTTCTTTTTGCGAAAGACTACTCGTAGGCTCGTCCATTATCAGCACACGGGCGTTACAAGATAAAGCTTTGGCAATTTCAACCAATTGTTGCTTACCAATCGGTATCGATCCGGCAAGCGTATCAACAGGGAGATCAAGCCCAACCTGAGAAAGAAACTTTTCAGTCTGCCTACGTATTTCCGATTCATCAATAAGGCCAGCCTTCGTCGGTTCGCGCCCAAGAAAAACATTGGCTGCCAAGTCGAGGTTCCCACACAAATTGAGTTCCTGATGAATTAAAGCGATTCCCTCATCCATCGCGTCGTTTACATTACGGAAGGAAACCTTTTTGCCACATACAAGAAACTCGCCTTCGTCAGCTGGTTGAACCCCAGCTAAGATTTTCATCAATGTGCTTTTACCTGCTCCATTTTCTCCGATTAGGGCAAGAACCTCGCCTTTTTGTAAGTGGAGAGACACCCCCCGAAGAGCGAGTACCCCAGGGAAACTTTTTTGTAATCCGCTTACCTCAAGCAAGGGGCTGGAGGTTTCGTCCATCCTTATTGTTGCTTACCCAATGCAGCCATTTCTTTCTTCTTGGTCCAAAACTCTTCCACATTGCTTCGGTCAACTACAAGAAAAGGTAGTTCAAAATATTGGGCATCGGGCTGCTTTCCTTCATGAATAGACTTGAGCATTTTAATCGATTCATACCCATACTCCCAAGGTTGTTGACTGATCGTCCCATGGGCATTTCCGTCAAGAATTGCCTGCAGGGTTGCATCCTGCTCATCAAAGCCACAAACCTTGATTTGATTTTGTTTATTTGCCTCCCTAATCGCATCAATACAAGCGGGAGGATTGTAAGCAAACAAACCGACCATACATTTTAAATTTTTATACTTGGTCATGGAATCCTCGGCATTGCTCTTAGCCTTGGCTTTGTCAAAATTATCAGTGCGCGTGTCCAAAACTATGTATTTTGATCCTTCAGCCTTTAAGTCCGAAGCATCCACTGGATCGAACTTCACTTGGTCGAGCTTCTGCATTGGTCGGTTTAATAATTCATCGATCACTCCCTGCCGGCGTTGGCGTGCATTGAGTTGTTCCAATCGCCCCACAAAAATCATCACTTCCCCACCCCCCGGAATGGCTTTTTTAACCAAGCTACCGAGAGCTCTTCCAGCTTTATAATTATTTGTTCCGATGTAAACAAGACGGTCGCTTTTAGGAGCATCCGCATCCTGAGTGATTAAAATAGTATTTTGCCCAACTTCATTAAGAAAAGGAGTTTGGTTCTCCGCATCAATCGGACTCACCGCAACTCCATCTACACCTTTGGCAAGCATAGCTTCCATCATCCGTTTTTGATCGACCACTCCTTTAGGAGGCATCAACACTTCGCATTGTACGCCAAATTCTTTTTCAGCAATACGCACACCAGCGGCACATAAATCCCAAAAGGGATCAATTCCATTAGTCACATAGGCGAATGTTGGAACATCGGAAGCTTTTTCTAATTCTGAGTGGTTTTCTCCACCACAACCGCTCAAAAGAACGAGCAAATAGGAAAGAAAGAATAGTGAAAGGGATTTTTTAATATTCATCGAATTAAATAAAGAAGGCAGGAGTCAAATCGGTCAAGGATTACCAAGGAGTTCGTCCACCATTTACACAAAGGGTTTGGCCGGTAACAAAAGAGGCTTCATCGGAAGCAAAATACCTTACCGCCTGTCCAACATCCTTGGGAGATCCCCAACGACCCATTGGGATGCTACTTAAATATGCATCCTTATCTTCCTGCGGATCATCAACATGTCGATCGGTGGGTATCCACCCAGGAGCTACCGTGTTTACGGTTATTCCAGTGGACGCAAGTTCCACGGATAAACTCCGACTCCATCCAATCTGCCCGCCCTTCGCCGCAACATAAGCAGTAAACTGCGGAACGGACGCATGAAATACTTCACTGGTGATATTTATTATTCTACCCCATTTACGCTTTTTCATTCCCGGCAATGCAGATTGGGCAAGTAAAAATGGACTGAGGACAAAAAAATCGTACATCTCACGATAGAAGTCGGAATCGTACTCCTCGATTGGTTTTTGAGGCTGTGGTCCCGTGGCATTAGGCACAATTACATCGACCGATCCAAATTTTTCCTCCACCGCCTCAACCATCGAACTAACCTGCTCTTGATCGGTGACATCTGCCCGAACCACCATGACATGAGCTCCCCTAGATTGAAGAGACTCCCGTGCTTTTTCAGCAACCTCTCGATTACCATGGTAATTGAGCGCCAATTTGGCCCCGGCATCTGCCAAACACTCAGCTATTCCCAAACCCAATCCTCTTGTGCTTCCGGTTATGAGAGCAACTTTATTCTTTAGTGAAAAACTCATTGTTATGATATTAGCAGATTAACTGAATATTAGAAATATGTATTATTGACGGTAGCATACCCATTTTTGACATATATTTTTTATAGAAATGAAGAACCGGCCATGAGACTTTTTTTTGCCTAGACTGAATAATTTGATATTTCAAATATATTTGAAATATCAAATTTCATTTCGTTCATTTAACCGTGGTAAGGTTGAGCTGGCGTACCCTGAGCATGCAAACCATCGACCACAAATACATGCCCTGCACCTGCTTCTTCTAAAGTTTTGTGAATTCCGGTAGTAACAAACAATCGGTCCAAGCGATTTCCACCAAATGTACAGGCGGTGGTCTCAACACAGGGAAGTAAGACCTTCCGCAAAAGCTCTCCAGTATCGGGATTTACCTGTAAAACTGCTCCACCGTGACACATCGCCACCCAGAGCATTCCCTCGGAGTCCATGGTCATCCCATCTGGAGAGCCCTCAATACCAAACTTGGTAAAGTCTACTGCAATACGGGAATTTTCGATCTTTCCACTCGCAAGGTCATAATCATATACGGTCACCTTTTGTGTCGGAGTATCAATGTAGTACATAAGCTTTTTTTCTTGGTCCCAACAAATTCCATTCGAATTGGTCACTCCTGGGATCATTCGTTTCAAACTACCAGATTGATCCAACCGATAAAGGCTGGCATCTCCCGTTTTTTTAACCGTACTTATCGTACCCGCCCAAAACCTTCCACCTGGGTCACATTTTCCATCATTAAAACGATTATCAGGTCGTTTTTCCGCTTCCGGATCCGCCAAGCTAATTTTTGATCCATCAAGGGGATTAAAGCGGTAAATCCCCGAATCTCCCGCACACAGAAGATCACCTGACTGGCAGGGAACCACAGTGCCTATTCTCTCGTCCATGTCCCAAATCTTTTCCACCCCGCTTTGGGTATCTAACCTAATTAGAGCGTGTCCTTCGATATCCACATAATATAGATGGTCCTGCCAAAAGATAGGACCTTCGCCCCACTTGGAAGATCGAGAACCGATTTGCTCAATAGTTAATTCACTCATTGGAATATTTTGATAATCGTAAGGTTTAAGCCTTGATCAACTCAAAGGAGTCCTTGCTGTCTTTGACCACCCACCCAGCTTGTTGAATTTTTTCACGAAATTGATCGGCGGCCGTCCAGTCTTTCGATTGCTTGGCTTGCCATCTTTGCTCTGCCCATTTCTTCACTTCGGCTGGAACTGCCTCTTCTTTTTCTTCGGAAAACCTAAGTCCAAAGAGATCAAGGACTGACCGAAAACCTGTTCGTAAACGATTTATCTCCCCTGCCCCGTTTGCATAATTACCTTTTGATAAGGCTTCAGATATCTCGCGTACCAATCCAAATAATTTCCCTAGTGCATCCGAAGTATTCATATCCTTCAGGATCGCTTGTTGTACCGGTAAAAAAGGACCAAATTCAGTTGCAAGAGATGAACCGAGCGGTGAAGCTGAGCTGTCAATTTTCTTTGCAAAATCAGCTAACTTTTTTATGGCCTTCTGAGCAGCCTTGAGGGAATCAAAAGTAAAATTAAGTGGTTGCCGATAACTCCCTGATAATAACAGGTAGCGTACTTCCTGGATGCCATATCCCCTGTCAATAATGTCATCCAGGGTATATAAATTACCCAGCGACTTGCTCATCTTTGTTCCCTCAACCATCAAGTGGGCTATATGAAACCAATGACGTGCAAAGGTCTTACCAGTAACGCTCTCGCTTTGAGCAATTTCGTTCTCGTGGTGAGGAAAAATCAAGTCGACGCCACCCGAATGCAAGTCGAAAGATTCTCCAAGATACTTCATGCTCATGGCACTACATTCAATATGCCAACCTGGACGGCCCTGCCCCCAAGGAGACTCCCAATAATTTTCTCCGTCATCTTGTTGACGGGCTTTCCAAAGAGCAAAGTCTGCTGCTGAATCCCTTTCATACTCGTCAGATGTTTCCCGAGAAATTTCGTTTGTTGTGATTTCACGTTCTGCAAGACGCGAAAGCCTCCCGTATTTAGCGAAAGCCTCGACTTTAAAATAAACTGACCCATCGCTTGCCTGATAGGCATTCCCAGCTTCGATTAATCTTTCAATTAAGGAAATTTGTTCGGGAATATGATCAACTGCAGAAGGCTCAGCATGTGGAATCATTAAATTAAGCAGTTCACAATCCTTTTGAAACCTTTGTGCCCAGCGATTCGTAAACTCCCCCAGGCTTAACCCCTCTGCCTGAGACTCACGGATGGTCTTGTCATCCACATCGGTGAGGTTACGCACATGGTAGGTCTTTAAACCGTTGGTTTCCAGGACCCGTCGAAAGACATCCTGTAATACAAATGTTCGAAAATTACCCACATGTGCAGGCCCATAGACCGTTGGGCCGCAGCAATAAAAACGTACCGTGTCTCCATCCATAGCATACATCTCCCGAACCTCTCGGGTGAATGTATCGTAAAGCTGAAATGGCATCGAAAGAGGACTATTCCTCGGTAATCCGAATAGGTTTAATGTCCCACTTGGGATTTTGCCCTAAGAAACGGCAAGGATTGTTATGAAAAATCTCGACTGCCTCTTGAACCGCGTGTCCACGACGGCGATATTCGACAATACATTCCTGCAAGGTAAAAGGATCGCTCGGGCCCCAGTCCGCAGAGGAATTAACTAATAACCGTTCTGTAGGATATTTTTCTAAAATATCAACCGCCCGGCGGGGGCTACATTTGGTAACAGGGTACAGGGTCATACCCGCCCAATAACCTGCATCCAATACCCATTCAATTGTCTCTTCCTCGACATGATCGATCCAAATTTTATCAGGGTTTACATCCATCCCTGACAATACTTCAAGCACGGTTTTTGTACCATGAGCTTTGTCTGACAAATGAGGAGTGTGGATGAGGACTAATTGATCATGCTTCATGGCCATTTCCACATGGGCTTCGAGTGCGGCTATCTCGTTGGGCGTGGATTTGTGCAATCCAGTCTCGCCTACTCCCAGGCAATTTGGCTTATCCAGAAACTCAGGCATTTGCTTGAGCACTTCATTCGTGAGTTCCACATTTTCTGCTTCTTTGGGATTTACGGCAACCCAGCAAAAATGACGGATACCAAACTCAGCCGCACGGGTTGGTTCAAATTCAGAAATCTGAGCAAAATAATCGATAAATGTTTCCGGGTGCCTGCGGTCAAACCCCGCCCAAAAAGCGGGTTCACAAACCGCTACAACTCCAGACATTGACATTCGCTCATAATCCTGCGCGGTGCGGGCTATGGCGTGATAATGTGGCTGAATGATCTGCATGAGGAAAAAGCGGGGTTTAAAATCAGTTAATTTTAGCGAAATGAGTAAGCAATTGCTCCGCCCGATTTGATTTAGTATGATCAGGATTAGCCAGTAATTGCATGGCTTCCCTCAAGGATTCAAGTTTACTCTCATCCTTCGCATTATGACCTTCCCGGCTAACCGATTCATCGTACCGGTCGAGCAGAGCTGCCACTTCGAGTAAGTCGCGTCGGGCTTCCAAAAAGTAAGTATCTAAAGTTTGCTTAGGGCTCAGCATGACGGAGGTAAGTTAGAGTTGGGGAATTACAGAAGAATGATGATGAAGAATCTTAGGATCGCTTGATTCATCAACTAGGAAGGTGTAGCGGGCAGGAAATTCCTGGCGGGCTTCTCCTTCTCCATGAAAGAAGGTGTAAGTTCCAGTATACAAAAATTTCTGATTCCCAATGTCTTGACGAAGTGTACCTGCTTGATCAAAGGAAACACCCGCACCCACTCGGGTGGTAAATGCATCGAAGTAAGCACGAATACCCTCTGGATTGTCAATAGACTTGGAAGCAAAAGTCGCCAGCAAACGGGCACTTCTAGCATAAAGGGCACAAACCTCGTCGACCAAACCAGCGTTCACTCGGTCATTCCATAAATCAGTTAAGTTTCTCATCGTTACAAATGATCTCTCTAAAGAAATACTTCTATACACTCAATATCATATGATGGTTTGGGGTAAAAATAAGTCTTTAACCCAAAGACTGCTCCCACTGCTCAGGTTTAAATCCTTGGAGCACCAATTCCTCTCCCACGAGCACGGGTCTTTTAACCAAGTTACCTTGTCCGATCAAGAGCTCAAAAGCTTTATCATCTGTTATTTCACCGATTACTTCTTTGATCGAAGGATCGCGGTAATCTTTACTTGAAGTATTGAAAAGTTTTTTTAGTTCACCGCCGTGACTTTTTAATAACCTGGCCAATTCCTTTTTGTTAGGCGGATTATCTCTAATGGGTATACGCTCGAATTCCAATCCCCGAGACTCCAACCAGAGGCGAGCTTTTTTACAGGTTGAACATTTTTCGTATTCGTAAAATTTGAATTTCATTGGTTTAAGGGTATAAGAATTATAGCTTTATTATCTTTCAAAACATTACCTTTTCCAGCCTTTTTATGAAGTCAACTCTACACCGGACAATGGGAAGCTTCTTTGCCCTTGCTATATTAACCTCCTGCTCACCAACCGGGAAACCTGATTCTCCCTCTTCTAAAACAAAACAATCTTCCATGCAAGTTTTGCAAAAAACCCTAGACAACGGCCTCACCGTTTACCTCAGCCCCAATGCCGAAGAACCTCGCTTTTATGCAGAAATCATTACCCGGGCTGGAAGTAAACACGATCCTTCAACCAATACGGGACTGGCACATTACCTCGAGCATTTACTTTTTAAAGGTACCCGCTCATTTGGTACGGAAAATTTTGCCAAGGAGGAACCTCTGCTCCGACAAATCAGTGAGTTATACGAACAAAGAGCCACCGAAGAAAACGAGACAAAACGAGATGAGATTTACCGACAAATCAATACCCTATCCACGGAGGCATCGAAACTGGCAATCCCCAACGAAATGGACCGTGTATACAGTGACATGGGTGCAAAGGGATTAAATGCCCACACTTGGCACGAGGAAACCGTTTACAAAATTGACTTACCTGCCAACCGGCTTGAACACTGGGCAAAAATTGAAAGCGAACGATTTGCCCAACCAGTCTTTCGCTTATTTCACACGGAATTAGAAACGGTCTATGAAGAAAAAAATCGGGCGATCGATAACAAGCATCGGTTGATTTACCGTGCCGTAAATAATCTACTTTTTAAAGTTCACCCATATGGTCAACAATCCACACTAGGCACCGTCGAGCACCTAAAAAATCCATCGATATATGCGATCGAAGAATTTTACTCCACCCATTATGTCCCCCAAAATATGGCTATTTGCCTATCCGGAGACCTCGATCCTGAGCCAACTTTTGCCATCATAGAAAAGTATTTTGGCAAATGGAGTGGACCCGAGAAACTTCGTCCCGAACCATCTTGGAATGAAAAACCCTTAAAAGGGCGTGAATTCGTAGAGGTAGAGTATTTGGGAGAAGAGCATGTGGTCCTTGCTTTTCGTACAGCACCCAAGCACCACGCGGATTACCCAACTTTGCGCCTGATTGATATGATCCTCGACAATGCAGTGGCCGGTTTGATCAATCTCGACCTGGTTGAAAAACAAAAAGTTCGGGCGGCAGGGTGCTACCCACAAAACCTTAATGATTTCGGTGCCCACTTTCTTTATGGTACTCCCAAAGATGGACAAAGTTTAGAAACAGTCGAACAGTTGCTTCTTCAACAAATCGAACGAGTCAAAAAAGGAGACTTTGAGAATTGGGCCTTGCAAGCGGTAATCAATGATTTCAAAAAACGACAAAAAGAAAATTATGAGAAAAACGACCAAAGGGTTGAATTGCTCCGGGATACCTTTTTGGCGTTTGTTGACTGGAATGTTACCTTGAACGAAATCTCCGAAATGGAACAGGTAACTAAAGCCGACATTATTCGTGTAGCTAATAAATATTACGGAAAAGATTATGTGGTCGGCTTTCGAATCGATGCCCAACATGACCTACCCTCCATCGAAAAACCGGCCATTGATCCACTAAGCATCGATCCAGATAAGGGATCCGCATTTATGGAAGAAGTTGATCAGCTTTCCTACGAACCACTTCAGCCTAAATTTCTTGTTCCAGAAAAAGACTTTTCAGTACGAGAAATCTCTCCCGGAATTCGATTAATTTACGCATTCAATCCACTCAATGATCTTTTCAACTTGGATGTCCGTATGGATCTTGGCTTTGACCATCAACCTATGCTTTCCACTGCAAAGCGCATGCTTGACCGTGCAGGTGCAAGACAAATGAGCTCAGAGGATTTGAAAGTTGAATGGTATAAATTAGGTACTGACTTCGGTTTTGGAGTCCAGGAACATTTTAGCAGTTTCTTCATCAATGGGTTGGATGAAAATTTCCTGTCCTCCCTACAATTAGCTGAGTCACACCTTCTATTCCCAAATACATCTGAAGAAACCTGGAATGAAACTAAAGACATTATTCTATCCGAGCGAGATGATGAACAAAAAGATCCCAATGCCCTAACCCATGCACTGGCTCACTTTCATCGTTATGGAGAAAACTCACGCTATCTTAAACGTTCCTCAGATGCGGACCTAAACAATTCAACTACTTCAGGCTTGTCCGAATTGCTCAAACAGGCTGTAGAGTCTCCGCGATCCATACTTTATTTTGGCCCTCAATCCCCCGACATTGTGGAACAATGGATACGTAACTCATTTCTCGGAGTTCTACCACAGCACAAAGCAGCAAAAGTCGAACCGGACCGCTCGTTAAAGACTAAGAAAGACCAAGTTTACTTTTTGCATAAGGAAATGGCTCAAGCTCAAGTTCGATTTGAATTTCCCTCTGGTCTACTTGACGAATCACTCACCCCCTCTATTCAAATTTTTAATGAATATTTTGGTGGTGGCATGGCTGGTCTTGTCTTTCAGGAACTTCGCGAAGCAAGGGCATTAGCGTACTCAGCATGGGCTCGTTTTTTCACTCCTTCCCGGCCAGGCGAAGAAAATGTTATGGTCGGTTCTATCGGTTGCCAGGCGGACAAAACCATTGATGCAATGAATGCATTCATTGGTTTACTTAAAGAAATGCCAGTGAGCAATACACGCTGGTCATCCGCACATGCTTCTCTGCTAAGTGCTTATCGTACCAACCCAATTACTTCTCGGGCGATTCCCAAGTTTGTTTATGATGTCGACGCTCTTGGATTAGAGATCGACCCTCGGGAATCCAGATTCAAAAACCTGAGCAAAGCAAAGATTGATGAATTTGAAAAATTCTACCAAGATAAAATCAAAGCCAAATCAATTTTATTTTCGGTAGTGGGAGATTCGACCAGAATAAATATGGATGCTCTCAAAAAATTTGGCCCATTTACACAAGTAAGTGCGAAAGAACTATTTCGCAGGTAAAAGTTGGGGATTTACGATTGGGCACCTCGAGGGCTCTCGGGGATCTTTCCGTTGGTTGGTGGGAAAGCAATACCCTCTTCCTCCACGCTTTGATTTAAAGTTGGCTTTAGAGAATTTTCGGATTGGCTCGGTTGAACTGCATCAGTTGTTTCAGGGAGCTTGAGTACTTTCCTGAAAAAATTAAAAACCTTGGCACATTCGATCTTTTTTTGGTCTTGGTTATGGAGTCGTAAAATTAACTTTTCAGATTTGCCCGTGGACAGGTCTGTCATATGGCAGTTACAGCTTGCTTTCTGTTTTTCTCCAGTTGGAAACTCGACGACATCAATCATTCCCATGGGAAGAACTTCATTATCTTGACCAACTAATTCCATCCGTAAAGACACTCTATTTTTGTCGAAACTGAAAAGGCGCAGGCTATTAACTTTACGAGTTTTATCTTCTTTCAACATATTTTCCATACCAGTTCGTAAGGAATTAATGATTTCAACTGATCGATTCATTGGGGTTCAACCATCTTCATAATTGTTGCCCGTCAGGCAATAGAATTTTAAATCTATTTTTATGTCTATCGGTTTGGATTATAGAGGA
>NZ_CAXLML010000102.1:0-9969 GCF_964187505.1 Candidatus Chordibacter forsetii | reverse complement strand
TGTCAAATTCGCATGCCCGGGACTAATGCCAATGAACAATGGAAAGAGATGGAAATGCTCTTTCAACTTAGGTGACAGAAAACAACCCGACTTAGCCCAACTCTATATTCTGAGTGTACCTGGGAATTAGCCTCGTAAGAAACGCCTCTCTACTTACATTTGTTTTAGGCATGATTAATCACATAACACCCAAGGCCTTTATTCTTTTGGCTATGCTTCAATCGAGCCCTGCTTTAATAGGTAAAATTGATTTCGTGCATCAGATAATGCCTGTTCTCAAAAAGAATTGTGCAGAGTGCCATACAGAGGGAAAGAAAAAGGGGGGGCTCTCGTTGAATACGCTTGGAGAATTTCTTGCGGGAGGAGAGGGAGGAGAAGTGGCGGTGCCCGGAGAGCCCGATGAAAGCTATTTCCTCGAACTGGTTGCCACTGATGATACTGATGATCGCATGCCCCCCAAAGGACCTGGACTTAGTGATAAAGAAGTTCATCTTCTTCACCAATGGGTGAAGGAGGGTATGGAATGGCCCGAGGAAATCCGCCTCGGCAGCTCCGGCTGGGAACCCCAACTTAAGCCAAGAGTGGTCACTCTGCCCCCAGCTCAGGCAGGTAGGGACCATCCAATCGACCGCATTCTCGACAGAGACCTTTCAATGCGGAAAGTCCCCCTACCCGCTGCGGCACCCGAGGAGACCTTTGTCCGCCGGGTCTACCTCGACCTGATTGGGTTGTTACCCACACCGGAGGAACGCGATGCCTTTTTGAACAGTACATCTGACAAAAAGAGCGAGGAACTGGTCGATGACCTGCTCAAACGGAAAATTGCCTATGCTGATCACTGGCTTACTTTTTGGAATGATTTACTGCGCAACGACTACACAGGCACTGGATTTATCACTAAGGGACGTACCCAAATCACTACCTGGTTGTATAGATCACTTCGTGAGAATAAGCCCTATGACCAAATGACCCGAGAACTGATCGATGTAAACAAAGAATCAGAAGGCTTCATCAACGGAATTAAATGGCGTGGAAGCGTCAATGCCAGCCAAACCCGAAACATGCAGTTCGCCCAGAATGTTTCCCAGGTCTTTTTGGGAATTAATATGAAATGTGCCAGTTGTCATGACAGCTTTATTGATCGCTGGACTCTACAGGAAGCGTATGACCTGGCTGCGGTCTTTTCCGAAAAGCCCCTCGAGCTCGAAAGGTGCGATATTCCCACCGGTAAGATGGCTACCGCCCGGTGGATGTTTCCAGAACTGGGACAAATCGATAAAAATGCGACAAAGAATGAACGGCTCAAGCAGTTGGCTGGCTTAATGACCCACCCGGAAAACGGCAGGTTTACCCGCACCATAGTAAATCGTATTTGGGCCAAAATAATGGGTCGTGGAATTGTTCATCCAGTCGATGCAATGCACACAAAGCCTTGGAATGAAGACCTTCTTGATTATCTGGCCAACCGCTTCGCTAAAGATGAGTACGACCTTAAAAAATTCATGCACTTTGTGATGACCTCACACGCTTATCGTTCACAAAGTGATCTCTTATCTGGGGAACCAGGCTTGGAATACGCATACAACGGGCCGTTGCCAAAGCGTATGTCTGCGGAGCAATTGATGGACTCAATCTGGCAGGTAACTTCAAGCCACCCTCAAAATGCAAACGCCAAAGTTGAAAGAAGTTACGCCCACAAAGGAAATTTGCCCACTGAGGTTAAACAATTTGCTTGGCCTGAAAAAATTAACGCCAAGTGGATATGGACGAAAGAACGGGCAGCCAAAATCAACCTTCGTAAAGAAATAGTTCTCTCCGAACAACCAGTTGCAGTTGGAATTCTTGCTACTTGTGACAATGCCTTTTCCATCACGATTAACGGCAAGTCAGTCGCCCGATCCAAGGTATGGCAAAAACCGGTAAAACTGGTGAAGACTGATCTTTTTAATTCCGGTAAAAACACCATAGAAGTGCAGGCCGAAATGTTTGGTGGGAGTATGGGGTTTGTGGGACAGCTTGTTTTACAATTTACAGACAAAATAAAGGTCATCGAAACGGGTCCTGACTGGAAAGCCCAGGTACCTGAAAAAGATTGGTCCACTGCTCATACTGAAAAGGAATACGGACAAGGTCCCTGGAACAAAGTTTTACACAGCAGCGATATACAGGATGGGAAAACAGGACCCGAGCCTCCGGTACGGGCATCTCTAGTCGCCAATAATTTCCTCATGCGTTCACTTGGACGACCCCACCGCGACCAGGTGGTAACTTCTAGACCATCCTCTCTAACAACTCTACAGGCAATCGATTTGGCAAACGGGGAAATTCTCTCCGACACACTCAAAGAGGGAGCAATGAGATTATCAAAATCTAAAAACACTGGGCAAATTCACAACTGGCTGTACCGCCATGCACTCGGGCGCAACCCAACTCCCAATGAAGAAGAGACCTTGCTTGCAGTCACCAAAAATTCACCCGAACAGCAGGGGTTAGAAGACTTGCTATGGATGGTCTTTATGCAGCCCGGTTTTCAAATTATTCGCTAACCCATAGATTAAGCAAAATGAACTCTTTTGAAGCCTTACAAAGACGGGATTTCCTTAAACAACTCGGCCTCGCCTCCACGGCTGCTCTCGCAGCACCAAGCACCAGTCTTTGGGGAAACGAACAAATCCCTCACCCCCAAGCTCGTGCAGATTCCTGTATTGTTATTTGGATGGCGGGTGGCATGGCATCACCCGATACCTTCGACCCCAAAACCTACCTTCCCTACGAGGACGGGTTGGAAGTAAAAAAAATCCTTAGTACATTTCCGGCTATTGATACCAATGTCGATGGGGTAAAAATTTCTCAGGGTCTCGAAAACATCGCACAGGTTATGGACCGTGGAACCTTAATCCGTTCCGCTATCCAGCCCGACCTGGGAGCAATCCTGCATTCCCGCCACCAGTACCATTGGCACACCGGCTATGTTCCCCCAATCACAGTGGCAGCACCACATTTAGGGGCGTGGATGTCCAAGGTACTCGGTCCGAAAAATGAGGTCGTCCCACCTTTCATAAATATTGGGCAGCGGCTTGAAGGCGTGGGCGAAAAAGAAGAACTAAAAGCATTTACCACGGCGGGATTTTTTGGATCTGAGCATGGTCCAATGAACCTGCCTTTTCCTGAGCAGGCGGTGCAGTCTGTGCAACCCCCAAAAGGAATGGAACCAGGGCGATTTAGCAACCGTTACAAACATTTTAAAAGTCTGCTAGACCAAAACCCAAATCGCGAAAACATGAGCGATTTCCAGGGAGAATCAATGATCCGTTCGATGGAAGCCGCCCACAGGCTTTTACAATCGGATGAGAAACATGCTTTTGATCTAACCCGTGAACCAAAAGATTCGGCTAATAAATATGGCGACTCCCGATTTGGGCAGGGTTGCCTACTCGCCCGCAGGCTGGTGGAACAGGGATCAAGGTTTGTTGAGGTCACCACCGAATATGTACCCTTTCTCAATTGGGATACTCATGAAAATGGGCACACCACCGCCACTCGCATGAAAAAAGAAATTGATCAACCGGTCGCACAATTGATTCTTGATCTTGAAGCCCGGGGAATGCTCGACCGTACCCTAGTCATTCTCGCGAGCGAATTTAGCCGGGATATGATGATTGAAGGTGTACCCGGTTCCACTGCACCCGATCAATCAAGAGCCCGTACCGACAATCTCAAGGAAATGAAACAGTACGGATTGCACCGTCATTTTACTGGAGGTTCCAGCATTATGATGTGGGGAGGTGGAGTGAAACAAGGTCATGTGTATGGAGAGACTGCCGACGAACGTCCGCTCATGGCGGTTAAGAATCCTTTATCAATCGAGGATTTGCACGCGACTATTTTTACTTTGATGGGGATCAATCCAAAAACCGCATACGAGGTTGAAAAACGACCGTTTTACGCCACGAAGGACGGAATTGGGAAATGTGCCAAGGGAGTGCTCGCCTAATTCCAATCAATCGAGGCCTTTTACCAACTTGTGCCCCAGTTTTCGTATTTTGAATCGTTACTGGGAGTACGCTGACTTGTCCAAAGACAATTAGAGAACTTCAACCCTTCCTTCAATCGGTCTCAGTAAGTTGAAAATCCCCATCCTTAGTCTTTCGTTTAGGTGGCTAATTGACCTTTTTAAAAGGGTAATTTTTCCCAAGGGTGGGTTTTGGAAATTCACTGCCACTTCAGAAAGTTCATAACCATAGCGGACCTCCTTTCGCGTATTGTAGAAATGTTGCTTTTGGTTGCTGCAAAACAAAACGGTTTCATTGGCTTGTATATCAAAAACAACCTCCATACTCCTGCATTTCGGACCATCAAACCAAAGTGTCAGGAGGGTGTTGCCATCTGAAAACTTTCTCACTTCACTTGTGCTTTTAGGTAACTCTTCTAACTTCATCGGGTTCTCGCTTTTATGTATTTAAACTAAACTTAACACATAAAATCAAGGATATCCATTATTTGAAGAAAGAATGAGATCTAATATTTTATCTAGGACACTCCTACCAAGGCAAAACACCCGCCCGCATGAGGGCAAAACCTAACCATAGGGTAAGTACTAGGTAGACCATACTCCAAGCCTTCGTAGCAGGAAAATGCTTAGCAATACTTGGAACAGAAGAATCGTACCAGTCTTTCAAAAACCAACTGACGGTAAAAGCAAACGAGCAATCCGCCGCTAAGGCATACCAGAGAAACGCTTCGATATTGAACTCCATTAAAATTAAAAAAAAGGATTAATCAAAAACAACGGTTTTATTGCGGTATACCAACACCCGATGTTGCAGGTGGCGACGGACCGCAACCGCAAGCACGAGTTTTTCGAGATCGCGCCCACGCTCAATTAATTCCTTGGTTCCATGACGATGACTTACCCGAGCCACATCCTGTTCGATGATTGGTCCCTCATCGAGATCCTCAGTGACATAGTGTGCAGTCGCACCGATGAGTTTCACCCCGCGCTTATGGGCTTGATGGTAGGGCTTAGCCCCGGCAAAGGAGGGAAGAAAAGAGTGATGAATATTTATGACCGGACAGGCAATTTTATTCAAAAAATCAGGACTTAATACCTGCATGTAACGAGCAAGAATGAGCAGGTCGACTTGTTGATCAGCAAGCCAGGTGAGTTGTTTGGCCTCGGCATCCGCCTTGTTTTCTTTAGTCACGGAATGACAAACATAGTTCAAACCATAAGACTGAGCCACCGGTTCGAGGACTTCGTGATTGGAGAGGACTCCCACCAAATCAGCATTCCAATCACCAGCCCGTTGACGCAGGGCGAGATCATGAAAACAATGATCTGCTTTGCTGACCATCAAAGCAATTCTGGGTCGGTAATCGCTCCTGGTCAGGCGTACCTTCATACCGAATTCTCCCTTTACCAAATCCTCAAACAATTCCATTTCTTCTTCGAGGGAATGGGGAGTGCCTGGCTGCCACTCCACCCGTTGGAAGAAAATATTTTCATCCCGATCAAGGTGTTGATCTGCATGGAGTACATTACCTCCCCTCTGATGTATCCAACTGGCAGTCCGCGCAACTAACCCGGGTTGATCCGGACCATGAAGCAGGGCAATAACAGATGGATTCACGAGGGGTGGTACTCTTGAAGAGATTTGACGGAAAACTTCTTTCCCCGAATAGAACGGATACCCTGAAGGGCAGCGTCTGCCGAACCAAGTGTGGTAATGACCGGAACGCCATGAAGAACGGCTTCACTACGTATCCCATTTTCATCACGCCTTGGAATCAAGCCAAGGGGGGTATTGATGACCATTTGTACTTTTCCATTCTTGATCAAGTCTGCCACATTTGGACGCCCCTCACTAATACGCAGAGTGGTTTCCGCCTCGATCCCGTTTTCATTTAGAAATTTTGCTGTGCCTTCGGTGGAGTAGAACTTGAAACCGAGTTCGTGCAAACCCTTGGCAATTTCCAATGCCTTTGGCTTGTCAGAGTCTTTAACACTGAGAAAGACATTTCCTTCCATTGGTAAAGAAGGTTTGGCCGCCATCTGAGTCTTGGCAAATGCAATTCCAAAATCTTCATCCTGCCCCATTACCTCTCCCGTACTGCGCATCTCTGGAGTGAGCACGATGGGAGATCCTGGAAATTTACTAAAAGGAAAAACCGCTTCCTTAATCGCCCAGTGTTTAGGAGTAATTTCCTCAGTAAATCCAAGGTCCTTAAGTTTTGCACCCGCCATTACCCGGGCTCCAAGCTTGGCCAGAGGAACCCCAATTGCCTTACTCACAAATGGTATGGTTCGTGAAGCTCTGGGGTTTACTTCGATCAAGAAGAGTTCTCCACCCTTGATGGCAAATTGTATATTCATTAGGCCAATCACCTTTAGTGCATCAGCCAGGGCATGAGTGGCCTGCCTCACCTCTTCGATCATCGATGGTTCCAAATCATGTGGGGGCAAAACCATGGCCGCATCTCCGCTGTGCACACCGGCAAATTCAATATGTTGAAGCATACCACCAACCACGGTGGTTTCGCCATCAGAAATACAATCAACATCAAGTTCGATCGCTTCTTCAAGAAATTTATCGAGCAAAACTGGTTTACCCGGAGCAACCGCAAAGGCTTCCTTGACCACCCCGCTTAGTTCATCCTCGTCATAAACGATGAACATTCCACGCCCACCCAGTACAAAGGATGGACGGAGCAAAATAGGATACCCGATACGGGCAGCCTTTTCCCCAGCCTCATCTGGATGCATTGCGGTTTCGTTCTGAGGTTGTTTTAATCCAATTTCTTCCAGGATTCGCTTAAATTTTTCACGATCCTCGGCGAGATCAATGCTCTCGGGAGATGTCCCAATGACATTTACTCCGGCAGCTTGCAAACCGCTGGCAAGATTGAGTGGAGTCTGCCCGCCATACTGAACAATGGCTCCATCACATTCTTCCTGATGATAAACCTCGAGTACATCTTCCATGGTCAAAGGTTCGAAATACAAACGATCAGAGGTATCATAATCAGTGGAAACCGTCTCGGGATTGGAATTCACCATCACTGTTTCATAACCCGCTTCTCTCAGGGCAAAGGAGGCATGCACACAGCAGTAATCAAATTCAATCCCCTGTCCGATTCGATTGGGTCCTCCACCGAGAATCATGATCTTTTTCTTATCTGATTTTTTAATCTCATTTTCATCCCCATAGGAGGAATAATAGTAAGGGGTAAAGGCTTCAAACTCAGCGGCACAAGTATCTACCAAACGAAAAGTGGTCTCAATCCCGAGTGATACCCTTCTGTTTCTGACCTCCGAGGGTTCACAATTCCAAAAATCTGCAAGCTGACGATCCGAAAAACCGGCCTCTTTTGCCTGGCGCAAGGACTCCTCATCAATTGCCTCCAAGCTCGTTCCACTTAAGTATTTCCCGATAGCATGGAGTTCTTCCAATTGGGAACTAAACCATGGATCAATACCCGACTGTTTGGAGATATCCTCCCCTGACATTCCCATATCCAAGGCTTTGTACAAATACATTGGACGATCAGCAGAGGGTCTCTTCACTCCTGCACGCACAGCTGATTTATCAAGCTCCTGATCAGCAAGTTTGCCCGCTTCAAAGCCTTTCAAACCGATCTCAAGCGAGCGCATTGCTTTTTGAAAGGACTCTTTAAAAGTACGACCAATGGCCATAGCTTCCCCCACTGACTTCATTGCTGATGTGAGGGTGGAATCTGCTTCGGGAAATTTTTCGAAAGTAAAACGTGGAATTTTGGTGACTACATAATCGATGGAAGGCTCAAAAGAAGCAGGCGTTTCCTTGGTTACATCGTTGCGTAATTCATCGAGCGAATAACCGACCGCCAATTTTGCGGCAAACTTAGCAATAGGAAAACCGGTTGCCTTGGAGGCCAATGCAGAACTTCGGGATACCCGGGGATTCATCTCGATAACCACCATCCGGCCATTCTCCGGGTTTGTGGAAAATTGAATATTACTACCTCCGGTTTCCACACCAATCTCACGAATACAGGCAAAGGAGGCATCACGCATCAACTGGTATTCTTTATCCGAAAGGGTCATCGCCGGAGCAATCGTTATCGAATCTCCAGTATGTACACCCATGGGATCAAAATTTTCGATCGAACATATGACCACGCATTGATCCTTACAATCGCGCATGACCTCCATTTCATATTCCTTCCATCCGAGCAGGCATTCTTCCATCAACACCTGTTTGACCGGAGATGCGTCCAATCCTTTCTGCACCATTTCATCAAATTCTTCGCGATTGTATGCAATGCCCCCACCGGTTCCACCTAAGGTGAAAGCAGGGCGAAGAATAATGGGAAAATCTCCGAGCTCGTCCAAATGGGAACGGGCTTCCTCTAAAGAATTGATTGAAAAAGAACGGGCGACATCAAGTCCGATCTTGAGCATCGCTTGTTTAAATAGTTCGCGATCCTCACCCTTTTTGATCGCATCCGGTTTAGCCCCGATCATTTCAACTCCATTGGCTTCGAGTACACCGGCATGAAAAAGATCAAGGGAAAGATTAAGCCCGGTTTGTCCACCCAAAGTAGGAAGCAAGGCATCGGGTTTTTCCTTTTCAATAATCTTAGTCACGCTTTCCACGGTCAACGGTTCGACATAAGTCGCGTCGGCAAATTCGGGATCGGTCATGATGGTGGCCGGATTGCTATTGACCAGCGATACTCGGTAACCTTCTTCACGCAGAGCTTTGCAGGCTTGAGCCCCGCTGTAGTCAAACTCGCAAGCTTGTCCAATTATTATGGGCCCCGATCCGATGATCAGGATGTGTTCAATATCGTTTCTTCTAGGCATGGACTCAGTAAAAAATCAAAAAAAAGGCTCCTCGGGGAGCCGGCGTGAATCTAGATCTGCTGAATAAGGGTTCAATTCTTTAATAAGGGGAATTGAACCTTTTTAATATCAATTTTTCCTTAAGCCTCAAGAATGAAAGGGGAAATGTTACTCACAATATGGCGGGTTGGGCATCACCTCCAGCAGCAAAGGCAATGGCATCCTTAATTTTCTTCCCTCCCGTTACAAGTTCAATGGTCTTTCCCACGCAATTATAATTTCGCAAGGATTCAATAATACAATCGGCCAAGTCCTCACGAGGGAGGTATCCGTGATACCCTAATTCCTCGGCTGCATCTATTCTTCCCGTGCCTTTTTCCTCCAGCAATGTACCAGGTGCCAAAATGATGTAATCCAGGCCCGATGAGCGCAGGGCACCATCGGCTACCCCCTTGGCCCTAAGGTAGTGCTGAATACGGGGAGAGTCGCTGGTGGGATCCGCACCTATTGCACTGACCATTACAAACCTGCGAACCCCTTGCTTTTTACAATCTTTAATCAAACGAACTGCGGCGTTTTGGTCGACATCGATAGTTTTTTCCGGACCGGTGTGTCCACCCGAACCTGCCGTGAATACCACCACATCCATACCTTGCAAGAAATCGGCAATGCCCGCCTCCAGGTCGCCCACTGCCGATGGCAGACCCAGGGCAGTAAACTTGGTTTGTTGGCGAGAATCCCGAATAAGAGCGACGGGAGAAAAATCATGAGCCGCCCACATTTTCCCGCTCAACAAAGTACCTACCCGTCCATTGGCTCCAACGATAAGGGTTTTCATGCAGAATGGTTAAATACGCCAATGAGACGGCTGGGATTAAAGGCTAAAAGCATGTAACCTTTTTCAAAATCAAGAGCGTGAATGAGGCAACGATTTTCACGATTCCAAACTTGTTGAGATTCTCAATAACGAAAAATTAAATAATTTAGGATTTGATCTTATAAATAAGCTCAAATTCACTAAAAATGAAAAATTTATCATTCATAAGGGGCATCCAGCCGAGAAAGGCATGCTAAAAATACAATCGTTCTAATTGCGATTTTGATCGTCCTTGTTTTCCTAAAATTATAGAACTTGCTCTTTTAAA
>NZ_CAXLML010000101.1:0-3238 GCF_964187505.1 Candidatus Chordibacter forsetii | reverse complement strand
ACTTCCAGATGGCGGGTAAAGGCTGACATAGCCTTGGGTTGATTGAACGTTTAACTGGTATTGGAGCTCAGTAAAGTTAGCTGTTAGGCTCATGTTTCCAGAGGGTATGAATGTGGTTTCAGCGAAATTTTCATTGTCAAGCATAGCTAAGACATCGGAGGTTCCTGACCATTTGAGGAAACCAAAATGCTGATCAGGAAAACTTCGAATAGTGTATGTGTTTCCATGCTTGTATGAACTTGGGATGGAACCGTTCGAATCGAAAATTTCATAAGAACCCCCTGTCGTACTACCGACTAATACTTGATATTCATTGGGAATAAATATAGCGACTAAAGCGGTGTCTCCCTGAAGGGGAAAAGTGACAGTGGTATTTTCGCTAAATATACTACCATTATTATCCCATTCCCAATGCGAGAAGGATTGTCCTTGATCTGGAAAAGCAGAGATTGTGAGGGAATCTCCGTGGGCAAAAAGACCGCCACCCGACACCTGTCCTAACCCTGTTGAAGAAAGATCCAAAAAATACGGTGCTTTTTCAAACTGAGCATATACGACCTGATCGCCAGTGACTACCAAGGAAGTTTCCGCACTCCATGGGTCAGAAATGCCAGTGCCTACCCATTGTAAAAAGTATGAATGTTCATCAGGAGAGGCGGTTATTGTGATCGTTTGCCCCCATGTGTAGGATCCATTAATTTCATCTGAAATAGTTCCTGTTCCTTGCCCATTTGGGTTAATTTCAAAATTGATGTCATAAAGTGGGGATTTAGTTGTTTTGAACCTGTTTTCTGCTGCATTATCTTCAAATAGACTTCCGTATCGCCATGAGGATCCGTTTGGAGTGTCTCCAGAAGCGATCTTGAGGTACAAGTTTGATGGGATGCTGGACCCACTTGGGAAGGCAGGCCAAACCCAATTGTCACCAGTAACGGTATTGTATTGTGCCCCTCCTTTATTTGGAGAATCGTAAAATCGTATGCAAATCGGTGTGCCAGGAGGTGGATTTGAGGCAGTTATCGCAAAGCTTAGGTTCTCAGAAAATTGTTTGGGTTCGGTCGGAAAGACAATGACTTCATTGCTGTTCTTGAAAAAATTGGTGGTAAAAACAAACATCCCGTCGTCAAAACCATACCCCGAGCTTGAGTCACCTACATAGGTTTGCAGAGTAAGAGGAATCCATTGGCCAGAAAAGGGATCACTTGTTGAACCGGTAGAAAAATATCCCAGCTCAACCAAGTCGCCATCCCCATTTCCGCGCACTCCAGCACTTAATCGATTTCCACTGGCGTCTTTGAGTAAATCTGGAGAATTTGATGAAGTAACCGTTCCCCATACAATAGTAATTTGAGGAGCTGCAACGATTGTTTGTGAACACCCCAAATAACAGGTGATTAGAACGAACAAAAGGTTTAATTTTGGCGAATAATTATTTGGATCGAAAAGGTTCTTTTTTAGGAGAACAAATAAAGCACATTTTATCTCTCGGACTAAATTTAAAATAAAGTTATTAGTTGTGTGCAGGCGAGCCCGCGCGAGAAAAATGCGGAAGTATGGTCTTATTTGGGTTAATAGTTTCCCGCAACTTGTTGATAAACAAATTGTTAAAATGCACAAAAAGAAAATGTGCATTATTAGAATGATCAGCGGTACAACCAAAATACAATTCAATAGGGCTCTTATGTTATAACCTATGTCCTGACAGGCTTCATTTGCAAGTAAATGTAATGAAAACATTTACAGTTTTCTATTATTATTAAAGTGCAATTTAAAAGATTTCAATGGTGGCAAAAATATTATTTGACTTAATTTTGCAGCGAATTGATAGTAAGGGGGTGTGTTTCCCCTATAATAATGTCTTGCGGCATTATCGCTTGCAGGTCTGTGCCCTTCTGGGAGTTTCTTTATTGGGTTCATTTTCACTAGGTGTTACCACCACAACCATTGATTGGGGTACTCATTTGGGTTCAAGTTCTCCAATAAACGCGGGTGACACTAACCCCAGTAGTAAACAACTCCTATTTGGATTGGACGCTGCAGGTACTTCTTTGAACGAACTTGCTAATGGTTCAGCAACTGGAAATGTTTACGATGGAGATTTAATCGAGCTTGGGTTCTTCGATACCGATGCCACCAACAACGGAAGCTACACTCCAAACGAAAGCTCAGATTATTTTAAAGGAATCTGGACGCCATTAACCTCGAAAACGACCATCGGTAGAGATTGGAGTGGTACAACGGTTGCTGAAGGAGAGTTTTACTTTCGAACTAAATTTCAATTGGATGGTGGAAACGCCAATAATTCGGTAAATAATTACTCACTTTCCAATATCGGGAGTAACGCATTGGATAATGATTATCTCGGAGATAGTTCGAGTAACCCCAACTCACATGAAGACAGATTAAATGCCCTTACCGCAAATACTGTTTTAGGCATCAGGTTTTATGATATCGACACTTCGAGCTCAGCTGATGGTGGGGGAGGTTTAACTAAGGCCACCAACGGATCTACTCGTTACAATACTATCATGAATCCCAATTGGACTTGGGGTGGCGGAGAATTTATCTCTCTCCATACAACGAATGGTTCGGCAATCGATTCAAACATGGTTTTTGAATTTGATAACACTAGTGCCAACGGTGGTTCAAAGGTAGGAACTTCAGAAGCCACTATTAATTCAAATACAGATTTTGTCGCTACCGTTACTTACTTTGATGGGGACGAAACTATCAATGTTGGAGATTCGGGTGGAATTGGATCATCGGTGTTCAGTGGTTTTAACGGAACCGGTAAACTTTATGGTGGGCAGGATGCAAATGTTGTTACCCTGCATGCTCAGTCTGGAAATACAGGTAGTAGTGCATATGATTTCGATGGAGACTTTTATCGTGCTTCATCAGGAACAGATTCAACGGATTTAACTTTAATTAAGTCAGGTACAGGAGATCAAATCTTAAGCGGAAATATATTTCTTGCCGATTCAGATAACGCCGCTGCCAGTGGTGGTTTGAATCTGACCGCGGGAAACTTGATCTTGAAACCCGCATCAGGCAAATCCCAAACAGTTGAATATATTACTGGTGCTGGTGGATTAAAACTTGATAATTCTGGAATCAATAACGGTACTATTGTTACACTTGGATTTGCTAACCAAACATCTTCCACCTTCTCTGGTGCTATCGTTTTAGACGGAAATGGAGCGGCAGGGGAATCGACAATTAAAGTTTCCAAGGCGAG
>NZ_CAXLML010000100.1:0-7687 GCF_964187505.1 Candidatus Chordibacter forsetii | reverse complement strand
TGTGTGCGGAGATAAAGGATCCATTCGGATGTGCGATGATAAGTTTGATCTTTGGGACCTAAAAAGGTCCTTACCTAGGGATGAAGAAATACTGGAGAGGTTTGGGGTGGGTGCAGTGCAGACAGGTGCCGGGGCCGCCGATCCCAAGGCAATTGATTTTCAATGGCACCAAAGTAATTTCGAAGATGCACTCGAAGCCTTGCGTTGCGGAGATTCTCCTCAGGTGGATGGACGGGAGGCCAGAAAAGCGGTGGAGTTGATCGAGGCAGTCTACCAATCTGCCAAGGCGGGCGGAGAAAAAGTCATTCTTTCCCAATAATTTAAAACGAAGAAAAAATTATGTACCTTACAGGAATTGCTGACGAGGCCTCGCAGGATGGAAATGTTCAAATCTCCACCACCCAGAAATTGGGATGGAATGCGATTGAGGCGAGATGTTTGAATGGTAAAAACCTTCATGATGTCTCGGACTCTGAGTTTGATGAGTTCCGCAGAGCCTTGGATAAGGCAGGAGTGTATGTCAATGCCTTCGGTTCGGCCATTGCCAACTGGGGGAAGGATGTGCGGGATGATTTTTCCATTACCTTGGACGAGGTGGATCGGGCGATTCCTCGTATGAAAGCACTTGGTTCCAAAATGGTACGGATCATGAGCTACAAGGTAGTGGAGGGTGAAGACCTGATGGTGGAGGAGCGTATCCGCCGCCTGCAAATCATAGTGGAGAAATTTGCCGATCATGGAATCACTGCCCTGCATGAAAACTGCATGAACTATGGTGGGTTAAGCTGGCAGCACACCCATGAACTACTCGATGCCATACCGGGAATGAAACTGGTCTTTGATACCGCCAATCCGGTATTTAACCGCGACCGTTCCAAAGAGGGTCAACCCTGGCAGGATCCGTGGGAATTTTACCAAAAGGTACGCGAACATATTGCTTATGTGCACATCAAAGACTGCTTGGAACCCAGTGCGGAAAATGGAGGAAAGGAAGTTTATCTCTATCCAGGAGAGGGGCAGGGAAAGGTACGCGAAATCTTGACCGATCTACAAGCGAATGGATATGACGGAGGAATTTCGATCGAACCCCACCTTGCTGCGGTCTTTCACGATGCTGAATCTGCAAATGCCGATGCGGGAGACCCGGTTGAAATCTACTATGAGTATGGCTGTCGATTGGGGTCAATCCTCGATAAGCTCAATTATATCAGCAAGCCGTACCATCCTTAAACTAAAGGCCAACCGATAAGGTCGCCAACCTGATTAATTCATAACCTTGGAAAATTAATTATCTTTGACGGTTACTTGGCATCTTTCTGTTATGAGCCTTGGATGTTTGTACCGGATTACTATAATTTTCAGCATTCTTTAGCAGGTTACTTATTATGCCATCGCCAATGACTCGAAATGGAGTAGGGTAGGACGATGTCTTTTGAAACACTTGGGCTCGGCCCTAATTTATTACGGGCGATTAAAGAGTCCGGGTATGAAAATCCCACGCCCATTCAGGCATCTGCTATTCCTTTTATATTGGAAGGTCGAGACCTTACGGGAATTGCTCAAACTGGTACAGGCAAGACTGCTGCTTTCACCTTGCCGATGTTGGAGAAATTAGACGATCGTGCTAAAAAATCGGGACGAACAGGCACTCGGGCTCTTGTGCTTTCTCCCACTCGTGAATTGGTAGTCCAAATAGGAGAGAATGTATCCACCTATTCAAAATATGTAAAATTGCGCGTAGCTCAGGTCTATGGCGGTGTGGGCGAAGGTCCACAAAAACAGGCTTTACGGAGAGGTGATGAATTGGTCATTGCTACTCCAGGTAGGTTAATGGATTTGATGGATCAGGGATGTGTCGACTTTTCGGGCCTTGAATATTTGGTATTGGACGAGGCAGACCGGATGCTCGATATGGGCTTCCTTCCCAATATCCGGAAAATTGTACAGGCAATACCGAAGGAACGACAGACCCTCCTTTTTTCTGCAACATTATCTAAAGAAATTGAGAAACTCACCCATCAATTCCAAAAAAATCCCAAGGTTGTAGAGATTGGTAGACGAACCAATCCAGCAGATACAGTTAAGCAATACGCCTACCAAGTGGAGAAGCCCCAAAAGATGCACCTTATTCAGCATATCATAAAAGATGCTGAACTTAGCATGGTCTTGGTTTTTTCCCGTACCAAGCACGGGGCGGACCGGATTGCCCGTCAATTATCCCGCAAGGGGATAACCACCGGTGCCATCCATTCTAATCGTTCACAAGGTCAACGGGCCCGAGCATTGGGTGATTTTAAAAGTGGTAAGATTCGTGTACTTGTGGCTACAGATATTGCAGCTCGTGGAATTGATGTGGAAGGAATTTCTCATGTTATCAATTACGATTTCCCTCCGCAGGCCGAGGATTATGTTCACCGGATTGGACGAACAGGACGGGCGCAATCGACTGGGGTGGCGATTAACTTTATAACTTCGGAAGATCGGTCGGCATTGGCAGCAGTTGAACGTTTGTCCAAGAAGGAAATGGAAAGACTATCCACGGAAGGGATTTCACTGCCTGATGCTCCGGTGCAAGCGAATAACCCAAGCAAGCAAAACTCCGGTGGTTTTAACCGAAGAGGAGGGGGCGGGTTTCAGGGTAACTCAGGCCAGTCAAACCGGTCCCGCAGAAACCATAACCCAGGTCACCGCTCAGGTGGGGCTAGGGGGAGGTAATTTAAATACCCGAGTCCAGTCAGGCTTAATTACCAGGGCCTCTTCCTTTGAAGGTGAGCTCAGCAACTCCAGACTTATCAAGTTCTCCAAGTCCGGCCACGACCATTTTTTGATACTGGGAAAGGGTGGCTTTTGCCAAGGGGACATTAATTCCGGCTGCTTCTGCCACAGAAATAGCAATTCCTGAATCCTTGGCGGCATGATCGGCGGAGAAGTAGCACTCGTGATCCCGTCCGATCATATCCTCAGAATCGGTTTCAAGTACACGCGAATTGGCCCCGGTTTGGGAGAAGATTTCACAGATCATATTGAGGTCGAGTCCGAGAGCATCAGCAATGCCGAGGCCTTCTGCGAGTGCCGCGGTGTTGATATTCATAACCATATTGACCAAGGCTTTGACCTGGGCTGCCTTGCCGGCTTTTCCAACGAAGCGCAAATTGATGCTCAAATCGTCAAGCAAGTCTTTCACGGAATTAAAAACATCTTCCTGTCCACCAATCATTAAATACAGAGTACCTTCGCGTGCCTGAGTGATGCTTGAGGCCATACAGCCCTCAAGGGTTTGAGCCCCGATCTCTGCCGCGGCAGCTTCCAGGCGGACATGAAGCCCAGGGGAGAGGGTGGCACAATTGATAAACAATTTCCCGGAGGAATTGGAAAACAAGTTGTCTGCATCGTTAAAGAAGATCGACTCCATGGCGGCATCGTTGGTTACCACCGTGAGGATGACATCCGAATGAGCAGTTACCTCAGTTAAGGATGAGGCAGCTTGTGAACCAAGTTCATCAGCAAGGGAGGATGCCACACTTTCGTTGATGTCATAGACCGTGCTAATTTGATAGCCTTTGTCTTTTAAATTGCGGGCCATATTGGCGCCCATACGACCGAGGCCGACAAAGCCAATTCTTTTTTCTTTGGTGCTCATAATTTTTGTTGAGTAAAACTTGCTAAATAATCTTTACCTTTGGATTCAAAGGCGCAGAAATTGTTGTCCCAATTTGAATGAAATATCAACCCTTTAGGGAAGCGATTTTTTTCTTATCCTTAATAGTAAACCCGTAAATATATATAATATGTCCAAAATAGTTCCTCTGATTAGTTCCGGTACAGTCGGTCCTTTAGGTGTTCTTCACCTTCCACGCCTTTGGCAAAAAGTTTCTTTGGAAGCTGCCGGAAAAATTGCCGATGGTTACCCCGGGATTGGTGCTGGTTATGATTCTATGGTCATTGATGCCTTGGGTTTGAATGCTGATTCCGTTCGTTCCTACATTACTGAATCTAAGCCCACCTATCCACAATTTGAAGCATGGGTGAAATCTCAGTCTGATGTGAAGCTTGATAGCGATACGGTTTCTTCCCTTAATGCATCCATTACTGGATACATTCACGACGATGCGACCCGCCAAAGCATTCTTTCGGCAAATGGATTGGCTGATGGAGATCCTAAGGATGCGATTAACTTAAACAACTTGGATGACTGGTTAGAGTTTCACGCTTCCGAAATTGCTTAATTTAGGAATTTAAGAATTCATCTATTTAAGGGTTGATTCCGCTAAGTGCGGGATCAGCCTTTTTTTGTGGTTTTAGTAGTTGGGTGCTTGCCAGTATGGCCAAGGTATGGTTATCCCATGTGGATATGGAAGAAACGATCAAGAACCAAGATGAAGAAATTATTGAATATACTTTTCACGCCGGGCAGGAAAATGCCCGCAATTTATTGATTATCGGGCATGGGCTGACGGGAAATAAGGATCGCCCTTTCGTTGTAGCACTTGCAGAGGCAGTGGCTGCCGAGGGCTTGCCCGTTTTGCGTTTTTCTTTTTCGGGCAATGGAGGTTCGGGCGGAGATTTTAGGCAATCGACTATTTCCAAGGAGGTAGATGATTTGAAAGCAGTTCTTTCTGCCGCTGATGCCTCAGGCTATCGAGTCATTTATGCCGGACATAGTATGGGCGGGGCGGTCGGAGTATTGGCGGCGGCTTCTGATGAACGGATCAAATTGTTGATCTCCCTTGCGGGAATGGTAAACACCCAAGCATTTTACGAGCGTGAATTCGGAGAGGTGACACCAGACTCTGGATGTATGTGGGAAGAGGCAAGCTGTCCACTTTCCAGTACCTTTAAGGACGATTTGGAAAGCATTATTACGACAGCTCCTAAAGCATCCGAAGTAAAAGTTCCCTGGTTGTTAGTGCATGGAACCGAGGACGATGTCGTACCAATCGAAGATTCTCAGGAAATTTTCGCCCACGCAAATGAGCCGAAAAAACTGGTGGAGATTCCCGGTGCAAATCATGTGTTTTCCGATGATGGGGAAAAACCAATGATCGATGCAGTGATTGACTGGATCGGGAATTCTCTGCGTTGATTTTAGGCTTGGTTCCAAGGTTGCTTTTGCATTGAGCCAAGACAGGAATTTGGATTGAGTGTGAGCATGGACTATGTCGCCCAGCTTCATCTTGGTATTTTTAGGGAGGTTTACCGTATTTTAGGATTGGATGCAGAGAAGACTACGGTTGAGCTGTTTACCGCAGCCATCTCCTTGGTCCTCGTTCTTTTGATCGCCTGGTTGGCAAATTCCATGGTCAAGGGGTTTGTACTTGGAGTGGTTCGTTCCCTGGCCAAAAAATCCAAGACCCGCATTGGAGAGCATTTCCTAAAGGAGAAATTTTTTCACCGTCTTTCCCATCTTGCTCCCGCCTTCATCATCAGTGCACTGTCTCCGATTCTGCTTGAGCCATTTGAGGTGCTGCTTGGCATCATCGATGTCTCGGTCAATCTCTACCTTGTGGTCATTGCTCTGTGGAGCATTGATGCCCTGATTAATGCCCTGCATGACAGTTATGAGGAGTCCTCGCTTTCCGCGAAGTTACCACTCAAGGGAATCTGTCAGGCGGTCAAGTTGGTGGTCAATGCGACGGGGCTAATCTTTATTCTCTCCATTTTGCTCGGCAAGACCCCGCTGTACTTCCTCTCCGGTTTGGGTGCTCTAACCGCTGTCCTTCTGTTGGTCTTTAAAGATGTCATTCTTGGGCTGGTTGCCGGCATACAATTAACGGCCAACAATATGGTCCGCAAGGGAGACTGGGTGGAAATGCCCAAGTATGGTGCCGATGGCGATGTAATTGATGTTTCCCTGACTACCGTGAAGGTGCAAAACTGGGATAAGACCATCACTACCATTCCTGCCTATGCCATGGTCAGCGATGCCTTCAAGAACTGGCGGGGTATGAGCGAGTCGGGTGGCCGGCGGATCAAGCGGAACATCAGTTTGGATATTTCCAGTGTTCGCTTTCTCAAACGATCAGAAGTGGAGGACTTGGAAAGGATTGAATGCCTCCAACCTTATTTGAATTCCAAGAAGTCGGAAATCGGTAGCAAAGGGATGAACCTCGATGAACTGGGAGTCGTTTCACCGCTGTTGAACGGTAGAAATCTCACCAATATCGGAACCTTTCGTGCCTATTGTAAGGAGTACTTACGGTCCCATGCCAGTATACATAAAGAAGGCATGACCTTTCTTGTGCGTCAGTTAGCCCCCAGCGAAAAGGGTGTACCTATCGAGATCTATGTATTTGTGAACGATGTTAGATGGATCGAATATGAAGCAATTCAGTCAGATATATTTGATCATCTCCTGGCAACCCTGCCTATTTTTAGTTTGCGTGCCTTTCAATTGCCCAGTGATTCCAGCCTTGCTCAGTTAGGACAAAAGGCTTTGTGAAGCTACTTGCTGTATTTTTTTGGGTAGTTCTTTTATTTTCAGCTTCCATCTCCTGTAAGGATTCACTTTCTGAGTTAACTGATTTTACCAGTGATGGATGCAGTTTGTTCCTGGATGGCACCTTTGAAAATCCCGAGTTATGGAAAGAATGTTGCCATAAACATGACTTGGCCTACTGGCGAGGTGGCACTGAGAAAGAACGGGAACAAGCAGACCTTGAGTTTAAAAATTGTGTGGAGAAAAAGACGGGCAATCCACAACTCGCTGAATTAATGTATGAAGCTGTACGCATAGGCGGTGCCCCGCATTTTCCCACCTGGTATCGCTGGGGCTACGGATGGCCTGTTGGGCGGGGGTACAAGGAATTAAGCCAAGAAGAACTCGTAATGGTAGAGGCCAAGCTCTCCAAGTACCGAGCCACATTTCATAAGTAAGGCTATGGGGAAGGTGTGAAATCTCGAGGGTTTAGTTCCTTGCAATGTAGGAACTGTGCTGGATTTCTTTAGTTTTTACTGCTGTGATTGACCAAGTATAAATTTGGTTTCATCGATTATTTTTTTAAGTTCATTACTTGGGGAATAAGCTGATGCAATATCCATGGCTTCTGAAAGATATTTTCTGGATTCCTTCAATTTACCATCAATCGCTTCGATCAATGCCCGGTGTAATTTGTATGCCCTTAACTGTTTTCTTTTTCTTAAATTAAATTGATCTTCCGGTTCGTCCAGTCGGGAATACTTGGTTGCTTTGCGAATTAATTTCTTGTTTTCCGATCTTGCGGTAGAGGTGTCCCCTGCTCGGAGGGTCGCCAAGGAATAAACATTTTGATTCTCCCAGTTTAGTGGTTCGACCCCAATTTTGATGAAGTGAAGGAAGTCTTCAAATTTTGTGCCGCCTCCTGGTTTGGTTAATTTGGCAAAGAATGCCGCTTTCTTCTTATCAATGCCTGGGTTGACCAGGTGCGGGTAAAGTTTTTGGGCGAGGAATCGATGTTGAGTTGTCCATGATTCAGTCAGGGAGTTTTTACAGTTATCTGGATGCTGTTGATTGAGTTCCTTTTTAATTTCCTCAAATCTCCTGTTGGTGGAAGGAAGAGATACAAAAGTATGAGCCAAGCATGTTAGGTACTGGTCGTAAGTTTTTTTCTCATTTTGAAAAAGTTCTAACCAGCCCGATTCGCTTATCCTTTTTTGTTGATTTTGTTGCCTGACATTACGGGGGAGGTCCGCGTCTTTCTTGGCCGCATCC
>NZ_CAXLML010000099.1:0-7149 GCF_964187505.1 Candidatus Chordibacter forsetii | reverse complement strand
AAACAAGACCTGGCTGATTCAGGCACCCACCCCGAACTAATTTCCGTTGTAGAACAAGCGTTAATAACATCTAAGTCAGGGAATTTGTAAGAACCCATATTACTAAAGAAAAGAAACTACGTTTCAATTCTTCGGATTACTTTTCGATAAATTCAAGATCCCCCAAGTGAATTCTAGGATGATCTTATTCAAAATATTTCAAACCCTAAAACTAAAAGAGGTATTCTTGCTTCGAATGTTTCTGGTAATGAGGTCCGACCACTTTCCCTGATTGAAAAATAATTTAAGAAGAGTCTGTTTGGGGATAGGGACCTAACCGAACAACGAATACTCCACAACGGTCAGAAGAGTTAAAAATCACCAAAGATACTCGGTTTAAGAAACCTGAGTTCCGCCCATAGGATATAATTAAAAGCGAAGGGATTGGTCCGAAGTAATTTTTCGATAATAACATCCTTTTCTTGCAATACCCTGCTCATCTTTGACATGGCATGCACCCTGCCCTTTTGGGCGCACACGGTAGAGGATGGAATTTTGTTCACAGTTTACCCGGACTTCTACGATTTCTAAATAATCACCCGAGGTTTTTCCTTTGATCCATAATTCATTCCTGCTTGAACTCCAAAAGGTGGCCATACCTTGCTCGAGAGCAGTGTTAAGGGCTAATTCATTGGCATAGCCAACGATTAAAACTTCCCCACTTTCCGCATCCTGGGCGACTGCGGGTATGAGGTCTTCACCACAGGCAACAACCTTGGCAAGTTTCTTAAAATCGAGGGAGAGGGAGGTCCCGTTTTCCAGTTCGTGATGGTCCATATTTTTTGATTACTATGATGTGCACGGATAGTCGAATGGGAAAAGCTTTGTTTCTTACAATTGTCTGTATTCCTTGTCCGAAATTTATTATAAGTAATTTCAAGATGCCCACGGATGAAGAATATGCAGTCGTGCTTTTCGATGGGGTTTGCCACCTCTGTGACGGAGCGGTCCGATTTATTTTGCGTCGGGAAAATTCCACTTTGTTACGCTTTGCTCCTTTGCAGTCGGAAGCGGGTAAAGCTTTGCTAATGAAATACGGATATCCGGAAAACTATTTGGATGGCATGATCTTTATTGAGAATAAACGAGCTCATGACCGTTCCTCTGCCTGTTTGCGTATTGCAGGCAAACTCAAATTGCCCTGGAGGTTATTGGTTGTTTTTTTACTTGTTCCCAAGCCTTTACGCGACCTTGTTTACCGGATGGTTGCAGTTGCTCGTTATCGGTGGTTTGGGAAAAAGGAAGTTTGTTCCCTGCCACAGGGAGAAGACTCGGCACGCTTTCTTTAAAAACTCTTTACTCCGCCAGGGCGGGGATCAGGTGTGCGAGGAGTCGGGTCATTCGGGGTAAAGCTAGTTCCGAGGTTCGCGTGACATCCTCGTGCGTAAGTGCATCGCTGTTCCGACCAGCCGCCAGGTTACTAATGCATGAAATGGCCCCGACTTTTAAACCAAGTCCGTTTGCCACCATGGCTTCTGGTGTCGTCGACATGCCCACGGCGTCTGCACCTAAGCTGGCAAATGCCCGAATCTCCGCTGGTGTTTCGAAGGCAGGTCCGGAAAGTGCGAGGTAGGTACCCTCCTTAATTTCCTGTTCTGTTGCGTGCCCAACCTGTTTTATTTTATTGAGCAGGTCTGGGTCGTACACTTTCGATTGGTCGGGAAAGCGGGGAATAGAGGGGTGTGGGCACTGTCCAATTAGTGGATTGCCCCCCATGAAGTTCAGATGATCAGAAAGAGCCAGGAAGTCACCGGGTTGCAAATCCTCCCGAATTCCCCCTGCGGCATTAGTCAGTAGTAGAGTGCTGACTCCGAGTGCGTGGGCGAGAAGAGCGGGAAAAATGACCGGTTCCCAGCCAACCCCTTCATAAAAGTGTCTACGGCCCTGAAAAATTAGAACATCTAGACCACCGGGCTTGGCAAGCCAGAGGTTTCCCACATGCCCATCAACCGTGGTGGAGCCCATACCAGGCAACTTTTCATACGGTATACTGGAAATGGGAGACAGCCCGTCTACAATTTCCCCCCATCCGGAACCGCAAACCAAACAAGCGTGGGGATGGATATCCCCCCAAGTCTCGTCCAAAATTTTACGGGTTTGTAAGAGTGAGGGGGACGGGGTTTCTTCAGCCATAAGTAAGTTCTACCCCATCCCGACGGATGGTTACATGATTGGCTTGATCTGGGCGTAGAGAGGCTTCGGTTTGGCCAACCACTTGGGCATCAATCTCGAAGGATTTGGAAATTTCAATTACTCGATCGGCATGTTCGGGTGGGCAATATGCTTCTAAGCGATGTCCCATGTTGTAAACTTGGTGCATTTCCTCGTCCGTGGTGCCAGAGGCTTTTTGAATCTCTGCAAATAAGGGAGGAGGAACAAAAAGATTGTCCTTAACATGATGCACGCCGGTTCCGAAGCGCATACATTTAGTTTGTCCACCGCCTGAACAATGCACCAAGCCTTTCAGTTGGTCGCCAAGTTCCTCTGCCATAGCCTTGGCTACAGGCAGATAAGTGCGGGTGGGACTGAGCAATGCCTGGCCCACACTCAAACTAGAACATGGGAGTGGATCTGCCATGCGGTAGGGCCCGCAGTATATGTATTCCTCCGGGGTTTTGGAATCGTAGGTTTCCGGGTATTGTTCGAAATAATGTTTCGATAAAAGTTCATGCCTGGCACTGGTAAGTCCATTGCTCCCAATACCACTATTTTCAATCTTTTCATAACTTGCCTGTCCGCTGGAGGATAGCCCGACAATTGCTAAGCCCGGACAAATTCGGGAATTATCAATCACCCGGTCACGTTCCATTACCGCTACGGCACAAGAGTCCACTGCCACCGTGCCGGTCAGGTCTCCAACATCTGCAGTCTCCCCTCCCCCGCTGAGTACAGAAATGCCCAGATCCCGCAAGGATTGTAAAAATTCTTCAGTTCCTTCAATCAAAGCGGCCAGAGCGTCGGCAGGAAAGTTTCTTGCATTCCGGTTAACGGTACTGGAAACCATCACTCTTTCCCATGAACCCACACAAGCCAAGTCATCCAGATTCATGACCAAACTATCCTGGGCAATCCCTTTAAATATGGAGGCATCTCCAGTCTCCCGATACCAAAGATATCCAAGTATCGATTTGGTGCCTGCCCCATCGGAATGAATGACATTGCAAAAATCATCCCGTCCGGTGAGCGCGTCCGGGGTAATTTTGCAAAAAGCCCCGGGGAATAATCCACGGTCCATACGATCCACCACGCGGTGAACTTCCTCCTTGCTCGAAGACACGCCTCGTTGATTGTAGCGATTTTGAGAACCTTCCATGATTCTATCTCCTACTACTTGCTTGCCCCCTTGACCATCCGAAAGCACTTTGGATCGTTCAATTGCTAAAAAAATTTGAAATTTAGGGTACAGTCATACTTGGAATTTGCGTCTTGGAAGCGCAAAGCCCTCCCTTATCTGAGAAAAGAGGAAGGATGGAACAATCTCTTTTGGCAAATTATTCGTACCAGAGAAAAATCCTCGAGAAAAAGCTGGGCAGGAAATATTTTCCAAGGGGGAAGGGTTCGTTTATCTGCCCTGCTAACACCCTCAAATTTTCTCCTACTATCGAGTGGATCCTTAAAAGCAGTCGAAGCCCTGGGAAAATATGTTCATCTAAGGAAGTGGAAACTGGATGGAGTCAGCGGTCCGGTAAATTTGGTAAACCAATTCCTTTCGTCAGCAAATTTACAACCAAAAGATAAACCAAGTATTTCCGCTCGCGATTTTAAACTCTTTCAAACTACTTCAAAAATAAATCCAACCACGCGGGATGGATATGAGCTACATCGAGTTGAAGGCACACAATGGCCAAGGGCAAGGGTATGGGCTCATCAGTTTGCAATGGAGGCGAACCCACCGATGGACTTAGCTGCCATCACCCAAATGGCCAAGCAAATGCAGGCTGCAAAAAACTTATTTATTCTGAGGAATTCAGAAAATATACTCTGCGCCATGGCCGGGTTTGGCCGTTCCACTGAACGGTATCAGGTGATTAATATGGTGTATGTACCAGAGGAATTACGCGGCAAAGGAATGGCTGAGGAGTTGCTTAATCGCATGATTCTTAAGTCTCAAACTTCTGGCTACAAGGGATGTTTACTTTTCAGTGAATGGCAGGGAGCTCGCAATTTATATGAGTCAATGGGCTGTAAAACCTTAGGCAGGTTTGTGGAACACGATCTAGCCTAACTCATTTTCAAGTGCTTCGAGAGTTCGCTCCCCATCTTCTAAATGAGCGGTAATACGTTTGCCCGGGGGAAGATTCTTCACGGAACGAACCAAGTTTCCCTCCTTGTCGGAAAGATAGGAAAATCCACGCTTCAGTGCTGAAGGCAGGCTGTTTGCCTGTAATCTTTGCTGTATAGAATTAAGCTTGGTGTTGGTTCTTTCCAAAAGGTTTTCCACACAGGTTTGGAGACGGTGTTCCAAATCGTCCAATTGCTGTTGGTGCCGTTCCATTTTGGCCTGAGGTGAACATTTTTCTAAACTCGCTTCAATCAGGGCAAGTTTGTCCGATGCCCGGGAAAGAAAATCTTGTGGTACACGAAGTAGGCGTTCTTCAAGCCGGTGAAAGCGTTCGATTTGTTCGAGGTACTGGGAACTTATCCATTCAGCAGCAGCAGAGGGTGTTTCCGCCCGTAAATCGGCCACGAAATCAGAAAGGACAAAATCGGTCTGGTGACCAATTGCAGAAATGGTGGGAATCGGACAATCTGCAATAGCACGAATCAAAGCTTCGTCATTAAATGCCCACAAGTCCTCAATCGATCCCCCTCCCCTGGCCAGAATAAGCAAGTCGATATCAGGAATTTTTGAAGCTATTTTAACCCCGTTGATAATTTGAGCGGGGGCTTCTTTGCCTTGAACCAAAGAGGGAATTAACCAGATAGTTCCTTTCCAGTTTCGCCGCTTTAAAATACTAATAAAATCCTGCAAAGCTGCACCGTCAGGCGAGGTAATAATACCAATAGTCCGTGCAAAGATGGGTAAGGCAAGTTTTCGTTCCTCTTCGAATAGTCCTTCCTCTAGTAACTTTTTTTTGAGCCGATCAAATTGGAGTCGAAGATTGCCCAGTCCATCCTGAAGCAAATGCCGTATCCGTAACTGATATTCTCCCCTTGGTTCATAGACAGAAATTTCACCGTATGCCAGGCATTCGTCACCTTCCGATGGTAGATAAGCCGAACCCGATGCATCTCCGCGAAAAAATACTGTCTTTAGCTGGCAGTTATTATCCTTGAGTAAAAAGTACCGATGCCCACTTGCCTGGACTCTCAGGTTGGAGATTTCTCCACGCACCCAAACCACCGGAAATTGCGTTTGCAAAGATTTGCGAATCGCCTGGGTCAACCCAGTGATCGACCAAACCGTAGAACGATCTTCTTCCTGCTCAAACAATTCAGTCTGCACTCTTTCCCTTTCTTTTAAGGACAAACCTTCCCAACAAAACGGTGACCCCAATAATGCAGGCTCCAGTCCATAAATACTTCCATTCGCCCCCAAAAATTCCGGCAAAGGCAAGAACATACCCACAGCCCGTAAAGGAGAGAATGGGCAAAGAGACAAGCAAGTACTGGGTAAATGGCATTCCGAGAAGCCCGAGCCCATAGTTGGAAAAGATAAAGGGTACCCCTGGGGTCAGGCGTAAAATGATGGCCCATTCGAGCATGTTACCCGGAGTAGATTCAGGTAAGTGGAAACGGGTCCTTGCGAGGAGTTTGCTTAATAAGCTTCTGGCTGGCCCACGGGCGAGCCAATATGTCCACGAGAGATTAGCAAACAAGGCAAGGGTGCAATATAGGCAGCTAAGCCACGGGCCATTCTCGCCCCCCCATAATCCTGCTAGTCCAAGTAAAGGAGCAACTGGTAATATCAAGCCGGGCAGTACGGCAATAGCCAGAAATAGTAGCGGACCGTTATGAGTCAGGGTATTCCGGGTCGATTCCCATAATTCCTTAATCCTAAGACGAGCGGACTCTCCGCCAATCTCAAGCAATAGAAAATAAATACCAAAGAGCAGGGCAAACACTGCCAGCACTCCTCCGGTGAGCCATAGCAGCTTGCGACCCATTAATCAACTGAGGGTAAAGCGGTGGACTGATTGCTGTCCTTGGGATTTTGTGGAGAAATTGAGGGTGTGCCTGAACGAACAGCGTCGGTAGAAGCATCATTAGCCTCAATGGGCGTAGTATTGGAAAAAGATTTAAGAAAGGGAATAGCTAGAAAGATAAGTATTCCGGTAATGCAGAGAAAGAGAATGAGTTCGATAATAGAATATCCGTGAGACTTTTTCATCTCTTTACCATTGTCTTTGTTTGAATTAATTGGCGATAAGTAAAATCAACCTCTTATTAACCAAAAGAGAAGACCAGGGAGAAAAATTCCGATTAAAGCAAGGATCCCAATAATCAATTGCGCGCGCTGTGATTTTTTGCGATTCTCAGGAGTGACAGGTGAAGGGGGATTTCCCCAGTCTAGATCTTCACCCTTCCCTTTTTCAGTATCATCATTCACAACTAATACCTTTCACGCCTTCGAAAATGTCTCAAGAAGATTTAATTTCATTTAATCGGGTAACCATAGTAGGTCCAGGCCTATTGGGTGCTTCCATCGCAATGAGTTTGAAGAAAAAAGGCATTGCCCGAGAGATTTGGGTGTGGCTGAGGAATGAGCAAAAAAAAGAGTTGTGTGAACAATCGGACTGGTGCGACCGGGCACTGATTGATTTACAGGATGCAGTAAGAAATTCCGATTTGGTGATTCTATGCACACCCGTTGAATTGATTTTGAATCAACTCACCCAGGTATCTGGTTGGTTGAAACCGGGTTGTATAGTTACTGATGTTGGGAGCCTAAAAAAAGGAATATGCCAAAGAGCAGATGAAGTTTTTAGAGATAAACAAATATACTTTGTAGGTTCCCATCCTATGGCAGGTTCCGAAAAAAAGGGTATGAAATATGCATCCTCATCTATGTTGGAGAAGAAAAATTGTATGGTTACTCCGACCGAACAAACAAAATTAAAATATTTAAATAAAATTGCAAGAATGTGGGAAATGATGGATATGAAGGTG
>NZ_CAXLML010000098.1:0-6249 GCF_964187505.1 Candidatus Chordibacter forsetii | reverse complement strand
AGTACTTTTGGATGAAGAATACTCCAGAGGGACAGACTGCTTTTGATAATGCTTACTGTGTGGATTGTGGCACAATGAAAACCAACCAGGACGAAGTGAGTTGCAGGGTCTGCAGGAAGCCATTACCGGTCCCACAAATGAAAAAATCAGGAAAAGTAAGACTGATAAAAGGCTTTCGCTCGTCTTACCGTAGAATGTGGTGGGATCGGCCAGGTGGTACACTGACGATGAATAGTGGGGTGATATCAAGTGACCTCAAGGGACACCCTGAGCAAAACCGGGTACTTTCCTTACGAGAGATCTTGCGCCTATCAACTTTGGATCATCAACAATGGAAGAAGAGCTATGATTTTAGTGGGGTTGCACTGGGTAAGTGGGATGAATCACAATCCTTTTCTGCCAGGCTTGTCAGGGAAGTTATTGGTGAGTCGATTCCTCCCTTAGCCATGAAATGTATGGTCGATCATTTGCTTCGATTGGAAACCAGTACCGAGTAAATGAGCAAAAAAACGGCCCGTCCTCGGTAACCGAGAACGGGCCTAAAGCCAAGAAAGCCTACCCCAAAACTTCCTTGGATAATTCGATTTAGGTCAATGGGGACAACTTGGTCAACTGAGATTCATGATGCCTAAAGGCACCGAGTAGAAGAGTTCTCCTAACCACTTGCCTATGAAGAAATAAGTTAAGATTAATCAGCTTATAAAACTTATTCGCACCAAAGCTACACGAGTGTGAGCAAGCTAATGCTGCCCCGTTCAGAATGATTGAAAAAGAAGAAGAATTAGTACTCTGTTTTGAGCATGCCGGGTTGAGGTATTGCGTAACTCCCGTCTGCATTGGCCAAAAGTGGAGAGGCTGAGTTATCACCGGAAATTTCATCGATCCCCGCACAGAAATCATGAGAGCAGTTAAGCATTTCATCATAGGTCACTTCGCGGCCCAAATGAGTAGCCATTCGACCCATTGAGGTTACGACACTAGCGGCTACACCTCTTTCAACTTCGTTATATGGTTTATCGTTGACGATAGCATCAAGTAAGTGATCCCATTCGTCTACATAGGCGCTATTCTCACGGCGCGGACGACCACCATTTTCGGCACCAAACATCCAGGATAATTCACTTTTTGGACCTTGGCCTTTATGGATCCTGGCCTTCGAGGCATGACCACCGGGACCTGAAATTAAGGCATACCCTTTGGTTCCGTGGGCATGACTGGCAAATTCTTCGTAGCACTTGTTCATACTGCGACCTTGGAAATAAAGTTTAGTATCGTCAGGGAAAGTATACTCGACCGAATAACTGTCTAAGTTCTGGTCGATCTCATCTCCACGATAATGACGACCACCAAGTCCCATGGCCTTTACTGGCCACATTCCTTTCATCCAGCAACATTCATCGATATTGTGGATATTAAAGTCGCTGTAAACGCCACCACTCAACCAAAGAAAACCATGGAAGTTTTTGATTTGGTACATCAAGTCACTGATGTCCTTATCTTTAGTTTCCTCTTTTTTCTTATCCCATCCGATCAGGCGTCCTTGCATGCGAACTGCCTTAAGGGAAAGCAATTCGCCTAGTTCACCATTGTCGATACGGTCTTTTAATTCGAGTCGGGCTTCACTGTGACGACACATTAATCCGACGCCAACTTTAAGATTAAATTTTTTGGCCTCTTCGTTTACGCTTAAAATCTTTTTGGATGATGGACCATCCGGAGTAACCGGTTTTTCCATGAACACATTAAGTTTCTTTTGAATTGCATATTCGTAGTGTGGGCGACGAAAAGCACAGGGAGAGGCAAATATGGCAATATCTCCCGGATCCAAACAATCCATGGCTTTTTTGAAGCCGTTAAATCCAACGAATTGACGATCCTCAGGAACATCCAGGTTGTCTTTATAGCGCTGTTCTAGTCCTTTGTAGCTATTCTTAACTCTCCATTCAAAAACATCTGCCATCGCATGAAGTTTTAATTGGCAGTATGGACCGGAGGCATCGATCGCATTGGCAACGGCACCGGTACCACGACCCCCACATCCGATAAGGGCAATTTTTTTAGTCGAACCACTTTGTCCGTAGACCGTGGGCAATATCATTCCAGCAAGAGCACCACCAATGGCGGCTTTTCCGGATGTGCCAAGAAAATGGCGGCGCGAAAGGGGGTTGGGGAGATCGGGCTGGGCTGGATTCATAACTCTTTCGTATGTTTCGTATTTGGTTTGCTATGTTTCTAAAAGTGACAGGAGTAAACTATGGCTAAAGGTGCCTTGATTTGACAAGCCTAGATTCAACTTGGGATAGAAGAATAAACCTGAAATCCCTACAAAAGTTACAGGGAAATCAGGGTAACTCCTTTAAGAAATTAAGAATGATCGAGTGTGCTCGTTCGACTTGATCAAGATCAACCCATTCATTTTCAGCGTGAGCCTGAGCTATATTCCCTGGGCCAAAAACGACTGATGGAGTGCCACCCGCTGAAAGGGGAGATGCATCTGTGAAATAGGGAACACCGCGGGTTTTTCTTCTCCCTGCTTTTCTTAAGAGCATTTGAACATTTGGCATGGATGAGTCGGTGTGAAGCGGTGGGCAAGGTACGCTTCGTGATACCTTAAATTTTGGAGCTCTATTGCCAAGTGGTCTAAATAAATATTTGAGCTCTTTAATTACAGAATCAATACTTTCTCCCGGAATTGTTCTTCGGTCCAGGTCAACTGTGCACCGATTGGGTACAACATTTGGTTGGCTACCTCCGAGAATCTTCCCGACGCTTAAGGTGGGTGAGCCCAGTAATGGATGATTTTTGGAACTTAGGAGTACCGAATACTTATTGAATAAAATCTCTAATGCATGGTGCATTCTCAAAATCGCATTTTCTCCCTTTTCTGGAGTGGAACCATGTGCTGCCTTTCCATGGGTTTCCAATTGTAACCAAAGACTGCCTTTGTGAGCGGTTACTACTTGTAAGGCGGTGGGCTCACCAACGATTGCGAGGTTTCCCTTCGGCCCCTTCCTCGCGAAAGCCCGCGAGCCAGACTGAGTGAATTCCTCGTCTACTAAACCTACAAAGATTATCTCGGTTTGAGTCGGTCGGTTTGTTGATAGGGATAGATTAAGCATCGCTTGAAAAAAACAAGCTACTGATGCTTTAGTATCACAAGCTCCCCGTCCGAAAAGCCTACCCTTTGAAATTTTTGGGGAGAATGCTTCCAGGGAAGCAGGTACAACATCCAAATGAGGTGCCAGTAAGATACGTTGCTTTGGTTTCTTCATCGGGGAAAGGTAAACCATTAAATTGTCTCTCCCTGGAATGACTTTTTGTCTATTTGTCCATAAACCGGCTTTTTGGGACAGGTCTTCTAGGTAAGCAGTTACTGGTTCTTCGGCGCAACCTATATTGTCCTGATCCAGCGAGGGATTAATACTAGGTATGGATACTAGATCGCATAGAAGTTTACTCAGGGGACTGTGCTTGACCATGGTAGAAATTTCATCGCGTCGGCGGGAAGATGCAAGCTACATCTTTCTCCTAAAACCAAGCTCAGTGCCTTTTGAAGGTGAAATATTTAGGGATGAAATTAGAGCGATTTAATCGAAAAATTACGAAAATCAATTTTCATATCACGGTTGCCATGCAATTGGATCCCAAGCGGTCCTTTTTCGATGGCTCTTGGTGAATTATATTCCACCACTTCTTTACCTTGAAGGGAGACAACATATGAGGGGCCTACACAGCGAATACTCATTTGGTTCCAACCCTCAAGTTTAATCAGTTTCTCAACGCTTTTGGCATGTTTCGGATACCCTTTTCCGGGAATATAAGGGGAACCTGTCATGTCCCGTTTTAATGACCCTGATATTCCGATCTGTATCTGGTCATTGTTTCGAAGTTCGATGCCTGAGTCGATATTGCCTTCGACAAAACGAAACTCAAAACTGCAAATAAAGTCACGAAAAGACTTTTTTGTTTTGAGAACGGAATGCTTCTTGTTCGGGCTGCTTCTCAACATCAACACTCCATCTTTAACTTCGTACCAGCCATACTGGTCGTTTCCTTTGGGTACATTCCAATAGGTTAAGTCATCGGTAATAAGATTGGGTAAGGTTGCCTTGCCATAAGCGAGGCTGGATAGAAGGAAAAATAGCAACCCAATGTAGGTTTTCTTACACATCAATTCTTAAGGTTGAAGCGATGAACTCTTCCGTGGGCATTCCATTCAGCCACAAAAATGTCTCCGTTTTGGTTACTGCTGATTCCATGGGGGGCGGTGACGACACCATTTTTCCAATCAGATGGATGTACTCCGTTTTTTCCAGCTTGAGCAGGGTTTGAATTAACCCCGACGGTGGCTACTATTTCCCCTTTTTTGTTCAATACAGATACACTTCCTTTCAATTCTCCCACGAGGAGCCAATCCTTGTGGATGTGGGCACCAGCGGGTAATTTAAGTCCCTCTGCAACAACCCCAATAAACTTACCAGCTAAAGAAAGATGAACGATTCTATTATTCGCCCGGTCGAGCCCAAGTACCCTTGCCGGACTAAATCTCGAATCAATGATTAATTTATGAAGGGTGCGGAATTTGTAGGGTGCTGATTTCCCGCCGAAGGTCGTCTTGTATTTTCCTTTGTTGTCAAATTTGTGGATATAATCGGATGAATAACCATCTGTGACATAAATATCCCCGCTTTTATCCACATCCACACCTGTTAGTCTGGTGTAGAGTTTTCCATTCTTATCTTTTCTTTTGAATTGCTCGGGTATGGCAGTGTTGGGGATGGATAAGATTTCCTTTCCGTTAAGATCAAGTTTTACAACTTGGTTTGCACCAAGACGCGCCCCGTAAATAAATTCTTCATTACCTTGTTTACGAATAACGAAACCGTGCAGATCCGTAGGGGCATTTTCAATATTCCTCAACCAATTTCCCGAGTCATTATAAACCTGTAAACCCGCCTTGGGTATACTCAGACTTACATATATTTCATTTGCCGAACTTACGGCTATGTCACCATGCATAGAACCAAGCTTGGGTTGGCCTTTGGGCAGCTTTAACCAGCCTGGATCTACATTCCATGACTGAGCACTCAGGATTCCTGTCAGAGTAAGCGTTAGGTAGGTAGCGATAAATGAGAGAATTTTCATTACCAATCGAAATTGCTTGATTGGCATTTTTCGTCAACGGAAGATTTGATCAGTCTAAGAAAAAAAATCTATTATCTGCCTAAGCTCAAGTTTAGGAAGATTTTATTAAGACGCCAAATTAATTGACTTAGCTAATTAAATTTATTAGCTAATAAATATGCATACTGTTCATTATGCGAAGACCCATTTGTCCAAGTTGTTGGAACAGGTGGAGGACGGAAAAGAGATTATTTTAGCCCGGGGGAAAAAACCAGTTGCCCGATTGGTCTCATGCGGTGAGGCAATTGTACTTAGTCGACCGAAAGTCGGAGAAACTACTTCCAAAGCCTTAAAAATTAAAGAGCAACGCGAAGTTGCAGGGCGAATTGGAGATACTGTGGTTTATTTTTAAATGAGACTACTCCTGGACACCTTTACCTTTGTATCTCTCGTTTCTGATCCATTTAAGTTAGGCGGTTCTGCTCGCACGGTCTTGGACGATCCATCCAATCGCTTTTTTTTAAGTGACGCATCGGTTCTGGAAATTTGCTTAAAATATAATGATGGAACCCTGGAGATGCCAGAAGCTCCCCGTTCATGGATCAAAAAACAGTGCGACATTTGGCAAGTACGTTCCTTAGCGATTACCAGAGAGCACTGTTTTCGCCTGTCTGAGCTTCCTTATCATCACGATGACGCCATCGATCGTATTCTGGTTGCTACTGCTCTAGCGGAAGAATTACCAATTGTAACAGAAGACGAGAATATCAAAAAATATCCGGTAAGTGTAATTTGGTAATTAATTTTGTTTTAATGACTTACGGCAAATAATGGTGAAACTTCTAAAAACTTTAATATCAACATTTCCCATAAGTTAATACCCTTAAGGTAGAAATATTTATTAAGTTTTAATTTACTGATTCTATGTCCTAGGGGGTAAATTTCAGTCAAAGTGTTTTTCGACGGAAGCTTTCATTGTTCGTATACTTTGACGTCTTTTATCAAAAGTTTTGATCCCGTATTGTTTGAAGTGCTCAATGATGGCGTCGCTATCGCTTTGAAGCCCTTGATCTTGGCTGTTTGCAAGCCAGTCCTCTAATTGCCTCTTAAGTTGATGATGAACTT
>NZ_CAXLML010000097.1:0-28493 GCF_964187505.1 Candidatus Chordibacter forsetii | reverse complement strand
AATCAAAATAACGCTCTGCCCGAAGGTTATGCACTACGAACTAAAGTTGCCGAAGGGGCAATCGTGCCAGCAGTATTATCAGGTGGAGGCCGAGAAAATGTTCAGGTTCGTGGCGCCAAGACCTATGTTGTTAGGGAGGGATACAAAGCTCCAGATGCTCTTTGGAACCCAGACGCAGATGTTGCTACCGCGTTTACTAACAAGTTCGATTTTTTCCCGAATACCTTTAAACCATTAGAGAGTGATAAGAATAACAATGGCAAAGTTGATCCGGGTGAAGATTTTTATAGTATAGAACCTGACGGATCTATTAATTACTCCAAACAGGACGGGTTACTAACCGGACCTGATCAAGATCGCGGAGCTTTGGAAGGAGCCATATGGGCAATTGTGCCATTATGTTCTATTCTTTTATTTGTTTTGATTGTTGGCCTCAGGCAAAAACCCAAGCATATGGACGAACTTGTAATTGGTATTGCTTGTGCCGTTATTGGAATGTGTCTTTTCAACTTGGGGATTGCACTTGGATTAACCCCACTTGGTGAACAGCTTGGCGGAAATGTCGTGTCTAGTTTTGCATCCATTCAACCCTGGCAATCAGAGGGATTTATCGATCCTATTTTCCAATCTTCCACAGTTGGTAAATGCTTAGCGATTTTATTTGGGTTTATTTTAGGGTACGGAGCAACCTTAGCAGAACCTGCCTTGAATGCCTTAGGATCTACAGTTGAGAAAATAACTGTTGGGGCTTTTAAGAAAAATTTGCTTATGCAAGCTGTTGCTACTGGAGTAGCTTTGGGAATTGCCACAGGTGTAGCTAAAATTGCATTCAATTTAGAACTTTGGTATCTCCTGATCCCCCCTTACACCTTGCTTTTAATTCTCACTTTTATTTCGAGTGAAGATTTTGTTAATTTCGGATGGGATAGTGCAGGTGTAACAACCGGTCCAATCACGGTTCCACTAGTGTTGGCTATGGGACTTGGTATTGGTGCAAAGACTGGAGCCATTGATGGTTTTGGTGTTCTATCACTTGCGTCGGTTGGACCAATTATTACAGTGCTTACTGTTGGTCTGTTGGTTCGAAAAAAACCAAAAGGCAATCAATCTTCAGAACAATTAGCGGAGGCTGCATAATGAATAATTTAGAAGTTAAAAACGATATTTCTTTGGTAAATTTAATTTTACCAAAAGATTCATTAGACAAAGTTTCGAAGGAATTACAAAAAGCTGGTGCTAAGGGTATTTTTCAAGTTTCAGCTCGTGGTTCAATTTTGAATGAAGGAGGTTTTCTAGCTAAGATGTTCCCCCCTCCTGCACCTGAACAGTGCCTAGTTCAAGTTTTGGTACCTGAAAGTCAAAATGAAAGAATTTCAAAAATTGCTATAGAAGCTGGCAGGTTAGACCGTGTTGGGTCAGGAGCTATTTTTAGTATTCCTTGTAGTGAAGCTCAGCATTCCTCAAGTTTTCCACTAACGGAAGGCGAGGGAGAAGGAGAAGGTGGTAATTCTACTGAGATTACTATGGAAGCGATTTGTTGTATCTGTGAGAAGGGAGTTGCAGAAGACATAGCACAAGCTGCCCTAGCTGCAGGAGCACCAGGCCCTACTGTAACCTTTGGCGAAGGAGGTGGCATCCGAGACAAGATACCGGTACTTCGCATGACCAAGGGACCAGAAAAAGAATTTGTGTGGTGTGTGGTTGATCGTTCAGAGTCGAGTGATGTATTTACAAGTATGGCAAGAGCAGGAAGAATTACTGAACCCGGTCGTGGTTTTATGTATTCGATTCCTGTCAGCAACGGACTCATAAATGTTAGCAGTACTGTTGCTAGCTCTTCGCACGGAGCTAGTATGGAACAAATCATCTCAGCATTGGATGAAGTCAAAGGCGGAAAAGACTGGAGAAGTAGTGTAGAGACCAAATCTACTTCGCTAAGCACCTCTTTCTTAAAAGACTTAGTTGGATTGTACTGTGTTGTTCCTCGTGATCATTATTCAGATGTTTATGATGCGATACTCGATGCAGGTGCGCCAGGTGTTAGCACTAATTTTGGAGTTATGGCTGATCGGGCGAGTACCGGGGAAGATATGTGTAATGAAGAGTGGGCAATTGTATATACTTCACTCGCTCCTACATCTGTGAAAAATGTAATGGAAAAAGTTTCTACGAAAATCGATGCTCTAGGAATAAATCGTTTTGCTTTTTACACTTTACCAATCCCTAAGGCCCTTACTTATTTAGGTGGTTGATATACTTGGCTTTCAGGAATCTTGAAAGTTTTAAATATTTGGAGCTAGGTTTTACAAAACTGTGTAGCTTATCTAATTTAGCTGCAGTCAGATTTTATAATCCTGACTGCTGCCCAATCACCCATCCTTTTCAAGTTAATTTGGATGTCGCCGTCCGGATTTAAATTTTGAAAGCAATCACATACTTGATTTACCTCCTTAGCCAAAATTCCTGAAAGGATAATTACAGAGTTAGGATTGCTCAAATCGATGATTTTTTCAGCGTTTCTTATTAAAATATCTGCCTGAATATTAGCTGCCACATAATCAAATTTCCCCAATGAGTGATTCATCTTGTTTAAATCATTGACCTGAAACTTAACGTCGTTTGGTAAATTATTTACACTAGCATTCTCAGAGGAAATCCGAACAGCATCTTCATCATTATCGAATCCTAGGACACTAGAAAAACCGAGTAATGATGCTGCAATAGTTAAAATTCCGGAACCACATCCCAAATCAACAAATGAATCTCCACAGCTTTTAGAATTTGTGTCATCAACTATGAATTCAATACACATTCGTGTAGATTCATGATTTCCCGTACCAAATGCCATGCCAGGATCTAAAAATAGTGCGTGATTGTTTGCTGGTATATTGAAATCATCTTTAAGCCATAAAGGTACAAGGTGAAAGCCGTTATAACTCCATGCTTTAAAGTGCTTTTTGTAAGAATTTTTCCAATCAGTATCTTGGATGTTTTCCTGAGAGAAATTAAATTCGAGAAAATCTTTTAATTCACCTTTAAGTTGAAAAGTTTCGTTATGCATCTCGCTTTGAGTAGCGAAGTATCCAGTCAAAACCATACCACCGGTTAGTTTATCAATTTCTACAATCCAAGGCGAAGGAGCATGTTCAAATAGGTATCCATCGATATAATCAAGGGAACTTTCGGGGATTGAGCTTGTGAGTTTAATCACGGGGCTTAGCGATTGAATCAGTATGAGCAATATCTGCGACAACACTGGGTAATAACATATGTTCAGCAGCCTGTACTTTTGCTGTAGTTGATTCGATAGTATCGGAGGACATAATACGAACGGGAGCCTGTGCGATAATGGGCCCTCCATCTAATTCAGATGAGACCCAATGAACAGTGCACCCTGTAATTTTCACACCTGCATCCCATGCTTGCTTAATTGCATTTAAACCACGAAAGCAAGGCAGTAGGCTAGGGTGCAGATTGATAATTTTCGAATTAAATGAATCGATAAATCTTTGGCTGACAATTTTCATGAAGCCAGCAAGAACAATTAAGTCGGGCTGTTTCGATTTAATTGCTGTTATCCAATGGTCTTCTTCTATGATAAAGTGGGACGATTCATTCTCCTGAATGCGGGGATATTTGCCAAGATAAGATGAGTAAATGCCGGCCTTTTCAGCACATTTTAATATCCCACTATTTTGCCTGTCTGAGAATACGGCAACTATTTCTGTTGTTCCGAGTAATCCGTCAGAAAAAGCGTCAAGAAGCGCTTGGCAATTTGTTCCATTTCCTGAACCTAAGATTATGGTTTTCACAGTATATTTAAAACTTAGGTATTTTTAATAGATTCTACAGTTCGGGTGGTACTAAACCCCTCAAGAAACGGAACAAAACAAATTTGGGTATTGGCTTCTTCTAGAGCCTCATGTTCTTCAGGGTTTAAATTATCTAAGGAATAATCCCCAGATTTGGCATAAAATTCAGGTTTTAGCCTTTTTATTTCCTGAGCAAGGTTTGTACTGTCGAAAAAGAAAGTTAGGTTGACTACTTCTAAAGCACCAAGCAGGTAAGCCCTTTCGTTTTGACTGTAGATGGGTCTGTTAATTCCCTTTAGTTTGCGGATACTGGAATCGGAGTTTAAAGCAACCCAAAGTTCGTCTCCTAGAGCAGCGGCTTTTTCGAGAGAGTAAATATGCCCGGCATGGATTAAATCAAAGCATCCATTTGTTAGAACAATTGATTTACCTTGTTGCTCTTTTTTTGTGCGAATTTTGCAAATTTCCTCAAAAGAGTATGAATTTTTAACTGGAATCTCGATTTCGGACACTTTTAATTATCCCCATCAAAAAAACGTTTCGCTTTATCTAATATACCAGATTCAGAACTTAGATCTTCTTCTCCACATGAAAGTCCGTAATCGACTAGTTTCTGCCTTTGTTCTTTATTTAGATTCTTGGGAACTTCAATAACGATTTTAACATATAGATCTCCCCTATGAGAAGGTGATCGTAAGTTGGGCATACCTTTGTCCCGAATACGAAATGTTTTATTACATGGTGTTCCAGGAGGAATTTTTAGTGTCACTTTACCATCTAATGTAGGAGTTTCAACCGTTCCTCCGAGTGTTGATAAAGTAAAAGGGATAAAGAGTTCATGAAACAGGTCATCCTCGTCTCTTTCAAAAAGATCGTGTGCTTTGACTTGAACATCGACATACAAGTCACCAAATGGACCTTTTTGTGGGCCTGCATCCCCACGATTCCTAGAACAAAGCCTAGAGCCGTCGTGGATCCCTGCGGGAATCTTAACTTTCACAGAATCGCTGCTTTTTTTGCGACCTTGTCCTGAGCATGAATTACAAGGGTTTTCAATCTTCACACCAGAACCATTGCAAGTTGGACAGGTTCTTCGGATACTTATAAATCCTTGATTAGAGGCAACTTGACCAACACCTCCACAAGTTGGGCACATTGTCTTGGATGAGCCATCTGCAGAACCAGAACCTTCACATTCTGAACATTCAAGGTGCCGAGAGTATTTAATTTCTTTTTCTACACCACTAGCAGATTGTTCCAAAGAGATGGAAACGGTGACTCGCAAATCATTACCGCTAACCCCCTCAGATGCTCTGCCTCCACCTCCTCCTCCAAAGAAGTCCTCGAATATACTACCAAAACCACCTCTTCCGCCACCACCACCGAAAACATCTTTAAACAGATCAAAGGGATCAACTCCCCCGGATGAGTGGCCGCCTCGAAATGCATCGTGCCCGAATTGATCGTACTTTGATCGCTTCTCAGGATCTTTTAATATATCAAATGCAGCAGAAATTTCTTTAAATTTTTCTTCCGCTTCTTTATTCCCGGGATTTTTATCCGGATGAAATTGAATGGCTAATTTTCGATAGGCCTTTTTAATTTCAGAGTCAGAGGCATCTCGGTTTACACCCAGCACCTGATAGAAGTCCTTATCTGGCATAATATGGTTTTTGTATTTTAAAGTTTTATCAGTTCAATCATTCCGAAGCCTGATCTTTTCTTTTCTGCGAAATGATTACACTAGCGGGTCTGATCAAGTGATCTTTTAATCGATATCCGATTCGAATTATTTTGAGAACTGTATCTTCCTCTTCACTTTCTTCGTGACCAATAGCTTCATGAATATTGGGATCAAATTGCCCCCCTGTTTCTTCAATGCATACTAAACCATATTCTCCTAAAACATTTTGAAGTTGGTTGGTTGCCATGTTGAAGCCGTTGACAATGGGACCATCGGGATCAAACTTGGTTGCCTCAATCATTCCCATTTTAAATGCGTCAATTACAGGAAGCAAATCTTCAATAAGTTGTAGTCGAGCCCGTTGTATCGCCTCTTCACGATCTCGAATAGATCTTTTTTTAAGGTTTTCTAAATCTGCGAATGTTCTCAAATATTTGGACTGTAGATCCTCCTGCTTACTGTAAGCTTCGTGAAGGCGGGTCTTGAGCATGGTTGGACTCTCCTCTAGATTCTGATCCGAATCCTCGTTTTCTTCTACAGGAGGTTCGGTCTGATTATTGTCTGTATCCGTTAAGTCTTCTTTGTCTTCCATGATTAAGGTTTTGAGCACAAAAGAGATGAGTAAATCTAATCTCTAAATTGAGGTCAACATGAATGAAATTATAACTAAAACCTTATATTGAATTTGTTTGGGGAATAAAGAAGTTGTCCGTTAAAATCATTTCTCCTGGTTGATTAATTTGAACTTCACAATCCTCTGCATAGGGAGAAAGGGCAAGTGTACCTGCCGGGATGACTTCGTTTGCAACCGAAATATCAGAAAAAAGGGGATTCAGGATCATGCATTGCTGTTGCAAGTTTTTCAGTTTGAGTTTCATCGGTTTAGGGAATGTAAACTTTCTTATCCTAAAGTGTTTGCACTCGGCTAGTACCTGAACTTGAGAGTTATTAGTGGAAGTAATTTCGGGTTCGAAATCGTTGAAATTAATACACCTTAACGACTCTTCGATATGGAGTTTTCTGGTAAATCCAGTCTTATCTTTCCTGCCCCAATCATAAACTCGATATGTTGTGTCCGAATTTTGTTGAATTTCTAAGATGAGATTACCCCCATCAATTGCATGTATCGATCCGCTATTAACCAATATGGAGTCCCCTGCAGATGAGTTAATACGATGGCAGACTGCTTCTAACTTATTTTCCTTGAGAGCTTTAATGAATTTCTTCTTTGTTGTTCCAATTTTAAGACCGACAAATAGTCCAGCCTCGGCTGTTGTATGAGCAACATACCAATTTTCAGTTTTCGGCTCACCAGATATTAAACCAGCAACAGATTTCGGAGGATGAACCTGTAAACTGAGGCGTTCATTACAATCTAACCATTTAACCAAAACTGGGAATTTGTCGTCTACATTCCAACCAGGTCCCATGATATTATGGGGCTGTCCCTTGAGCAATGCCCGTAATGTAATGGATTCACCTTCAGAATGAGTAAGTACAGACTGGCAATCATCTCTATCGACGATTTCCCAAGATTCTCCGATATTTTGCTTAGCTGGAATATTTCTTCCTAAAATAGTCTGAAATGCGCGTCCTCCCCATATTCGTTCGAAATAATGAGGTTCAAACTTGAAAATTTTGTGCATTACAGTTTCAATACCTTAATGTGTGGTGAAATTCAGATGTGGTGATTTATACGCCCAAAATATAATAGTGGCAAACGTATCTGCTAAAAACAAAAAAGGAAGTGGTCTGTCAGATTTGTCACCGGTTCAAAGAAAGGGCTGGGGGGTTTTCTTAGCCATTTTATCTCTATTGAGCTTGATATCTTTTATAGATTATAATCCATTGAACTATCATAATTTCCCTCCTGACGGTCCCGCTCCCATCTTGGGTCAAGCCGGTTTGTTAATTGCTCGATATGTTTTTGCAATTTTTGGGATATCCGCGTGGTTATTACCTTGGTCACTAGGAGTTTCCTCTTGGCTTTGTTTGAAACCAAGTACGAAGCAACAAAAATTTCAAAAATTATTCCCTCTTCCTTTTGTTATTATTTCAATTTGCCTAATAGCTAACCTTCGAGACTTTTCATCAATTGAAGATTCTGGTTTACCGCTTTTCGATCAGTCAATTTTGGAGCATGGAGCTGGTGGTGTCCTAGGTTCATGGATGTATTCTGGTATTCCACTACTCGAGGAATCTACGCAACAAAGTGGCGGGTTATTAAAGGTTTGGATAGGTGGTGTAGGAACTTGGCTACTAGCCATTTTTATGATGATTTTCTCATTGGCTTTTCACTTTTCTATCGGTGCGGAAAAAGTACAAAACTCTGTGGTCTTCTTGTTTGGTCTTTTCTCATCCCTGAAAAGAAACGGAGAAAAAACAATCGAAGATAAAGTTAACTCGACAGTTCCTGAAAAAGATAAAAATACTGAAGAATCCACATCCATTTGGAAAAAAATATTTTCTTATAAAAAAGACAGAGGCGAAGATGCCTTGTTTGGTGATATCTCTCGTCAGAGTACTGAATTTAAAGAGCCCCTTCAGTCATCCACAGGTTCTTCGCATCTTAAAAAACTTAAATCTCCCAAAATTGATAAAGTAGAACTTAAAGAAGAAAATGCAGAACCCCTAACAAATTTAGAAGAGCCACCTGCTTCCCCTTCAAAGAAAAAAGAATTGGATGTGGGTAAAGCTAAGGAATCAGTTCTTTTGGACGACGGCTTCAAAGTGGTAAGAGCGGAAAAAACAGAAAAATCTACAGACTTATTTCCTGAGCGGAGGGGAGATTATAAATTCCCTACGCTTGAATTGTTAATGGAACCTCCTGAAATTTCTTCTGGTGGAGATGAAGATCATATGATCAAAGCGAAGAGATTAAAGGAGACTTTGCATGAGTTTAAGATCGATGTTGAAATTGGAGAAGTTCATACAGGGCCCGTTATTACCCGTTATGATATTCATCCAGCGGCCGGTGTCAGGGTGGAAAAAATTGCCAATTTAGACAAAAATTTGGCAATGGCTCTAATGGCGGACGGAGTGCGCATACTTGCTCCCGTTCCTGGCAAAGGATGTGTCGGCGTGGAAGTACCTAATGATATATCGGCACCTGTTTGCCTCAAAGAAATCTTGCAATCAAAAGCTTGGGCTGATGCAAATGCTGAAATCCCTATTGTTTTGGGTAAAGAAGCTAGTGGGAGGCCTCTGGTTGCGGATCTAACCAAGATGCCTCATTTGTTGGTTGCAGGGTCTACGGGATCTGGGAAAACGGTCTGTATAAACGCGATCATCGCTTCTTTATGTTATCATTCAAGTCCAGAAGATGTAAGATTCATTATGGTGGATCCAAAAATTGTGGAAATGAAAGTCTACAATGATTTACCTCACATGCTTATTCCGGTGGTCACAGAACCTAAGAAGGTTCCTGGTGCTTTAAAATGGTTATTGGCTGAAATGGAGCGCCGTTATCAAATCTTCTCAAAAGTAGGAGTTCGTAATATTGCAGGTTTCAACGCTAAAATCCTAAAAGACAAAGAAGAAAAGGAAAAGGCCCAGTTGTTGGACGCGGAGATGACGGCAGAAGAACGAGCTGCTCTTTCATCAATTCAAGTTCCCCGGGACGATGATGTCTTAGAAATCCCTGAAAATAAATTGCCTTACATTGTCTGTATTATTGATGAATTGGCTGATTTAATGATGGTGGCACAAGCAGATGTTGAAACAGGAATCGCTCGTCTTGCCCAATTGGCTCGAGCAGCAGGTATACACCTTATCATTGCTACACAAAGGCCGTCAGTAAATGTTATCACTGGGGTGATTAAGGCGAACTTGCCTAGTAGAATATCATTTCGAGTTGCATCCTACCGTGATAGCCAGACAATTTTGGATGGAAAGGGTGCTGAGTCTTTGATCGGTAAAGGAGATATGCTTTTTATACCCCCGGGTAGTGCGAGTTTTATGAGGGCACAGGGAGCTTTTGTTAGCGATGAAGAAATAAACGGGATTGTAGACTACTTAAAAGTCAATGGCCCTCCGCAAATCATTGAAGAAGTTAGGGAGCAGATTGATTCTGCTGGAGAAGACGATGTCTTAGGTGCTGGAGATGGGGAATCTGACGATGACCCAATGTTAAAAAAAGCTGTGGAAATTATTCGCACAACCAAGCGAGCATCGACTTCAAACCTTCAGCGCAAATTAAGTATTGGATATAATCGGGCAGCAAGAATTATGGACGAGTTGGAAGATCGTGGAATTGTAGGTCCCGACTTGCCCGGTCAAGGAAGAGAAATTCTAATGGATCTTTAATCATTTGAAATTCTCAACTTGATCATCTTCGAATTTACTGAAAATGTGCTTACTAAACATAATATACGATGGCCATTGGACAAAAACTTGAAGAAGCTAGAAATCGAAAAGGGATATCCATACGAGAAGCATCAGAATCTACCAAGATTCGCGGTGATTTTTTAACTTCATTTGAAGCAGGTAAATTCGATCTTCAACTTCCAGAAGTTTATTTGCGTGGATTTATTCGTGTTTATGCACGATTTTTAGGTATAGATCCTGAGTCCGCAGTTGATGATTTAAATTTAGAAATAGGAGGGGATAAAGGTCGCTCCGTAAAAAAACCAATTGGTAAAATTGGGGGTTCTGAATCAGCTGATTCATCAAAAGATTTTAGCTCCGTTGATCACAAGGGAATTACTAGAGCCAAGACTTCGCTCTCATCCTCTAAAAATCCATTCATTTTTATTGGTTTAATTTCAGGAGGGTTTGTACTTTTTGCTATCATTCTAATTATAATCTTTTCCTCGGATGATCAAAAATTGGATTCAGGTTCGTCAGAACCAATTATTTCGTCTGAATCTTCAGTTCGGGAAACTGTGCCCAAGACGGGCAATCCTCAACGATCCATTGATAGTATCAATACAACTGATGAAATTTCTGTGGATTTGATGCTTAAACTGGCGACTTTTGGACCTATAGAAAGACTCATTATTAGCGATGAAGGGAAGTCACCTAAAGTTTTCCATGAATTTAAAAACCTCAGTAAGGGCTGGGAGAAATCTATACCCTTTAGCAAAAGCTTTAGGTGCTACAGTTCATCTCTCGAACATGTTAGGTTCGCAGTAGATGACGGCCTAGAAAAACAGGTTAACGGCCAAGGTGCGGGAAACTTTAGCTGGTCTGCTGAGAAAAAATAAAAAGGAATTAAGCAACTGTTAATGCAGCATGCTTCATAAACCAATACCAATTTTTGCCTTTGAGGAGTGCCGAAAATTGAACAGGAACATTTGTACCAGATTTGTGAACTAGGTTAATGTTGAGATCCATTACATTTTTACCCTTCATTATCTTAGCTGCACCTTCAAGTGCGATTGAAGTATCCTGAGGAGCAACAAAATTAATGAATGCATTATCATGAAGATGCTGTTGCGAATAGCCTAATAGTTCTGAGACATGAGAGGTGTTTCCATGAAAGCGCAACTCTCCATCAATTAATTCAATAATTCCCGAGTACTCAGCATTTTGAGTTAGGCGGTCCAATGAGAAGTGTCTTTCGGATGTGAAAACAGAACCCTCTTGGGCGAATTGACTGTTTTGATAATGTTTGGGCGTAAGGTTTACTCTTTTCTTAAATGCTCTGTGAAAGTAGTGAACGCTCTCGAATCCGCATGCATCGGAAACTCTTTTGACGCTTACTTTCGAACCTGACAGCATTTTTTTCGCTTGATCGATTCGGGTTTGAATTAAGTCTTCGGTGGGGCTGATTTTAAAAGTCGTCTTGTAAAGAGAAGCAAATCGACTCGTACTAAGTTTCATGATACCAGCCATGTCTTCAATTTTCCAGTTTTTGGAAAATTTTTCATGAATTTCTGCCCGCAAATCACGGAGTTTTTGAGCATGGTCGGGTAAAATCTCGACGAAATTGTGATTTGTTAGGCGATGAGTTTTGGCAAGTAATTCTAAAATGTGAGATAGCACGATACTCTCCCAGTTAAAATTTTTGGTTTTAATCTCTACCTCTATTTTAGAAATTATGCTGTCAGCGAAATGAACGTGCAATGGTTTCAATACAATGTCGGGTTCAATGCATGATAAGGTTGTCACCTTTGAGGCATCCTTACCTTTAAAGTATACTTTAGAATAAGCTAACGCATCGTTGCCTTGAGGTTTAACAACCAGGGGAATGTGCGGGCTTCTTAATAAAATGGATCCTGCGGTAATCTCGTGCAGGGATTCGCTGATTTCTATAAGTGCAGTGTTTTTAAACAAAAAGAAAACAAAAGCTTTATCGTCTTGAGTAAGGGATAAAGGTTGATGTTCATCTTTTATAGAAGAAATGATGGATAACTTATTTTTCATAGGGCAATGGTGTTATGAAAAAACAAATCTGCTTGAGAACAAGCATATTCTTTACGTTTTAACGTAGTGATTATTGATCCGCATCTGGATCTGAGCACTTTGGTCCTTTGAGGGCATCTATTTGTCCAACTAATTGAGGATACTCTTCAGCTTTTTCATTTAACTCAATCCATTCCTGAAGCTCTTCCGGAACATCCATATCAGGGAAGATCGCCTCAACGGGACATTCGTCCATGCATGCGTTGCAATCAATGCACGCTTCCGGGTTGATGTAGAGTCGGTCAGGAAGTTCATGGAAAGCGTCCACCGGGCATACGGAGACGCAGCTTGTAAATTTACAGTCAACACACTTTTCAGTAACTACGTAGGTCATGGTCTAAGAATTAGTTTAAAAGAATCGAACAGGAGAAGGGTTTTCTTCAGCCATACGACGATGCTCCTCGTCAGAGCAAGCAGAATCTATTGGAGCTTCAGGTTTTTGTTCACTAGATTCAACAAGTTTGTTAGATATTAAATAGTTTTCGACTTCCTCACCACTTACATCGGTTAGCATAACACCATCTACCTCTACGCATGGTTGGTTAGTCTGACCGGTTTTCTCTACCATCTCTGCAAAAAGATTTTGCTTGTTGATAATGTCGAGATCTTCGTATTCCAAGGAATATTTGTCCATGATTGCCCTGACACCCATGCTCCAACCGCACTGAGGCTTTAAATATGCTTTGATTTTCATTGTTTCTTTTTATCACTTTATTGAAATCTTCGCAAACCTAACCTTCAGCATTGTGTGCAAATAATTATTTTGAAACCAGGAAGATTGATACATCATCTCTCATTGGATGCTGCACTTGTTGCGATAGTTTGGAAAACTTTTGTTTCCGTCGGACTTAATAATAAATTTTTTTTCGAAGAAACCTTAATATTAGGTACGGCGGTTTGGTTGGCTTATTCTGCAGATCGTTTTTTTGAACCCACAGATAATAACAAAATCAGTCCATCTAGGTTTCTAATAGGTCGTGCACACCCCATCCGATTTGTAGTGGGTTGGGTATTAGTTTTAATTGCAATTATTATCTACTCAATGAGTACTCTGGGTATATTTATTTTGTCAGTTGGTTTTTGTTTATTTTTTTTAGCTCTAAGTAACTTTTTAATTTGTTTGATCGAAGGAAAGAGAAAACTTGAGTATTTTCCAAAGGAAATTCGCACCTCGTTCATACTTGGATTGGGGTGTATCTTTTGGGAATTCGGAAGGGCAGATTCTTTCTCTGTTTGCATGGGATGGATCTATATATGTTTTGCTTTCACACTTAACTGCCTAACCCTTAAAGAATTTGAGATAAGAAACGAGGATGAGGGCGCTGTATGTTCCTTTATTTCACATCACGCAACTCTTCGCAGGCAACTTTCCAAATTCTTTTATGGAGCTTGGAGTTGTTATTTATTTGTTGGATGGATTTTAGGCGAAATTTATCCTCCTTTTTTCTGCGTATCAGTCTTGCTACCAATTTTGTTGTTGTTGTTGCGAAAATGGCAACTCAGGGGTGACAAATTTAGAGTTCATTTAGAAACTACTTTTTGGGTTTTACCACTTGTGGCTATTTTATTGTATATCCTATGAATTTTGATCGAGTAGCTAAAATTTATACGATTTTAGAAAAAGTGGTTTTCGGAAATCAGCTTCAATGGGCAAGAACTTGTCAATTAGACAAAATTAGAGGACGTCAAAGAATTTTGTTAATTGGAGAAGGACGGGGTCGTTTATTTACTGAATTGATCAAGACCAATACGGGAGCAATCATTACCCTAGTCGAATCATCTGAAGCGATGCTATCTGAAATAAAAAATTCAATACCTTCATATAATCTTTCTAATCACAACTTCATAAACCTCTCCTTTGAAGATTTTAAATCTTTTCATAAATATGACGCCGTTTGCACGTGTTTTTTTTGGGATTGTTTTGAAATAAAAAAAATAAAAAGTGGCCTTAGGAAGATGCATAAAATGATGGAGTCAGATGCGGTTTGGTTAAACTCTGACTTTGCAATAAACCCCCAAACGAGTGTGTTTTATACATATCTTCACAAAGTCATGATTCGATTCTTATACCATTTTTTCAAAGTAAATTGCGAAATTGAGGCCAATAAACTTCAAGATATTCTATTGCTAGTGGAGGATTCAGGCTTTCGCTTACAATCTCGTAGATGGCATCCTACTTTACCTATTTCCTCAGAGTTTTTTGTTTCCAAGTAAATGGCTAACCCTTCTGCCTTGACCGCTAAACTGCATGGCGCAGAATACTCATTCCTTTTTGAAATACTTTGGCTTTGATATAACATACTGAACATGACTACTCCCAAGAAACAAGGTTTGTACGACCCTCAATTCGAGCACGAGAATTGCGGGATTGGATTGATCGTGGATATGAAAGGCAGAAAGTCCCACGATATTGTCCGTGGAGCTTTAGAGATTTGCGTAAACCTTGACCATCGTGGGGGTTGTGGGTGTGATCCTATTACCGGCGACGGCGCAGGCATATTTATTCAAACTCCCGATAAGTTTTTTCGCAAAGTAGTTACGGAGGAAATATCTAAAGAACTACCACCGGCCGGAGATTACGGAGTAGCATTTTTGTTTTTGTCTTCTAAGGAGTCCGACCGGATTAATGAAAAAAAGATAGTCGAAGAAGTTTTAAATGAGGAAAATCTCGGTCTGATCGGTTGGCGTAAAGTACCCGTGAGGAGTGAAATCCTTGGCAAAGCATCCGCCGCTTGTGAACCGTTAATGGAGCAATTGTTTGTTGAGCGCCCCGAATGTGTTGAGTCGGGGTTAGCCTTTGAAAGAAAACTTTATCTTGCCCGTCGAATTATAAGTCATCGATTGCGTTATTTAGATCATTACGACGACGTTGATTTTCACGCATGTTGCTTTTCTTCTCGTACCATCGTTTACAAGGGCATGCTTACCACGGAACAACTTTCGGACTATTTTCCGGATTTAAGTGATCCTGACATGGAATCAGCACTTGCACTAACGCATTCCAGGTTTTCGACAAATACTTTCCCTAGTTGGCCAAGAGCTCAGCCGTTTCGCTACATTTGTCACAATGGTGAGATTAACACAGTAAGAGGGAACGAAAATTGGCTTTATGCCCGACAAATGCAATTAGCGAGTGAAGTTTTTGGAGACGATGTTTCCAAACTCTTCCCCATCATTCGTGAAGATGGTTCGGACTCTCAAAAATTTGATAATTGCCTGGAATTTTTGACTCTCTCAGGTCGTAGTCTGGCTCATTCCATGATGATGATGATTCCTGAACCATGGGAAAAGCATAAGAATATGGATGTTCATAAGCGTGAATTTTATGAATTTCATGCCTGTTTGATGGAACCTTGGGACGGACCTGCATCCATTGCCTTTTCCGACGGAGTACAAATTGGTGCGGTTTTGGATCGTAATGGTCTTCGCCCATCTAGGTATTATGTAACTTCTGACGATCGAGTAATTTTGGCTTCAGAAGTTGGAGTTTTATCATCCATCCCTTCAGACAAAATTGTTAAAAAAGGGCGTCTGGAACCTGGTAGAATGTTTTTGGTTGATATGGATGAAGGCCGAATAATCGAGGATGATGAACTTAAAAAGAGCATATCTTCGGAAGCACCCTATGGTGCTTGGCTGAAGAGTTCTTTAATTAATCAAGCGGATCTTCCTTCAGTATCCAACGATTCAGAGGATGTATTTAGTACCTTGCTCACTAGGCAAAAAGCATTTGGTTATACTTTTGAAGATTTGCGGTTTTTAATCGGTCCAAGTGCAGAAGTAGGCAAACAACCATTAGGCTCGATGGGTAATGATTCCCCCTTGGCAGTTTTGTCAGAAAAGCCACAACTTGTTTATAATTATTTCAAACAACTTTTTGCCCAAGTAACCAATCCGCCCATTGATCCTATTCGTGAGGAAATTGTGACTGCATCGGTTACTTTTCTTGGCTCGGAAGGAAACCTTACCAAGCCAGGTCCCGACAGTGCACGAATGATCAAATTTGAAAGTCCATTAGTGGACGACAAAGTTATTCGTCAACTGCAAGGAGAATTGCCCGCCCCGTTTAAATCGGTGACCTTATCAGCTTTGTTTAATGCTGATAGAAAAGAAAAGCCTTGTGCCAAGGCATTGGAGGCTTCCTTGGGGGATCTTTTCCTTCAAGCTGACCAAGCGATTGAAAACGGAGTTAATCTGTTAATCATTTCAGATCGAGGAATTAATTCCGGGCAAGCAGCTATACCTTGTTTGCTTGCGTCTTCTGGGTTACACCACCATTTGATTCGAAAAGGCACACGCACGAAAGTATCGATTATTGTCGAGTCGGGAGAGCCCCGGGAAGTCCAGCATTTCGCTTTATTGCTTGGGTATGGAGCTGATTTGATCAATCCTTACCTTGCCTTGGAAACCGTTCGCCATCTCATACATACTGGAGATTTGCAGGCTGACCCTGATTCTGCGTGCCAAAAATTTCTTAAGGCAAACTTAAACGGAGTCATCAAGACCATGTCCAAGATGGGGATCTCCACAATTGCCTCTTATCGGGGGGCACAAATATTTGAAGCGATTGGCTTGAACCAGGAGGTCATCGACCAATATTTCACCAAAACATCCTCCCGTGTTTCAGGTATTGGGTTGAGCGCTCTTTCGGAAGAAACACTCACTCGTCATCGTACTGGTTTTTCCGAGCGACCAGACGGCAGAGCTTCAGATTTAGATCCTGGCGGTGTTTACCAGTGGCGAGCAAATGGTGAAAAGCATCTTTTTAATCCCACTACCATCCATAAATTACAAAAAGCTACCAAACTTGGAAATTTTTCTGTTTTTCGGGAATATTCAGATGCGGTGAATGATCAATCAAGAGATCTGTTCACATTACGCGGATTGATGGATTTTAATTTCGATTCTGCAAAAGAAATTCCATTAGACCAAGTTGAGTCTGCATCAGATATCGTTAAGCGATTTAAAACCGGAGCAATGTCATACGGGTCGATTTCAAAGGAAGCTCACGAAAGTTTAGCTATCGCGATGAATCGACTAGGTGGTAAATCCAATACTGGAGAGGGCGGGGAAGATCTTGAGCGCTTTACGCCTGATGCAAATGGTGATTCCCGGCGGTCCGCAATCAAACAGGTTGCGAGCGGCCGTTTTGGAGTAACTAGTTTTTACTTGGTGAATTCGGATGAAATACAAATTAAAATTGTACAGGGAGCCAAGCCTGGAGAAGGTGGCGAATTGCCCGGTCACAAGGTCCTCCCACCTATTGCCAAAACAAGGGGAACTACCCCTGGCGTAGGATTGATTTCTCCACCTCCACATCATGATATCTATTCAATCGAAGATCTGGCTGAACTGATTCACGATCTGAAAAATTCCAATCATCATGCTCGTATCAATGTAAAATTAGTTTCGGAAGTGGGTGTGGGCACAGTTGCTGCGGGAGTAGCCAAAGCAAAGGCAGATGTCATCCTTGTCTCGGGATATGACGGTGGAACGGGTGCATCCCCCCGGTCATCCATCCAGCATGCAGGTGCTCCATGGGAATTAGGATTGGCGGAAACCAATCAAACTTTGTTGCTAAATGATTTGCGCAGTCGAGTTGTTTTGGAGACTGATGGTCAACTCAAAACGGGTAGAGATGTGGTTATTGCCTGCCTATTGGGAGCCGAAGAATTTGGTTTCGCCACTGCACCACTCATTACTCTTGGATGTTTGATGATGCGTGTATGCCACAAGAACACCTGTCCTGTGGGTATAGCCACTCAAGATCCAAGGTTGCGTGAAAAGTTTGCCGGTGGAGCAGATGCCGTTGTCAATTTCATGAATTTTGTTGCTGAAGAAATTCGGGAAACCATGGCCAAACTAGGCTTTCGTACAATAAACGAAATGGTTGGTCGGGTGGACATGCTCGAATTAAGAAAAGCAATTAATCATTGGAAAGCCAAAGGCCTTGATTATTCCGGAATTTTACACCGCCCTGATGTTGGACCAGAAGTGGGAACTTATTGCCAAATGAAGCAAGATCATTTGCTTGATCGTTCGTTAGATAATCGTGAAATTCTTAAACGTGCAATGCCTGCAATTGAAAACGGTCAAGCGGTGAATATTGATCTTCCTGTGATTAATACTGATCGTGTTGTAGGTACCATTACTGGTGCTGAAATTTCGAGAAAGCACGGGCCCAACGGACTTCCTGAAGATACCGTTAAGGTAAACCTATCCGGATCTGCGGGACAAAGCTTAGGAGCCTTTTGCCCCAAAGGAATGACTTTCACGGTAACTGGCGACACCAATGACTATTTGGGTAAGGGTTTATCAGGTGGAAAGATTATTGTTCGGCCTCCTGAGGATTCTCCTTTTGTTGCCCATGAGAACATCATTGCAGGAAATGTATGCTTTTATGGAGCTACCGCCGGTCAGGCTTTTGTGTCCGGAGTAGTAGGGGAAAGATTTTGCGTTAGAAATTCTGGAATTCATGCCGTTGTTGAAGGGTTAGGAGATCATGGTTGCGAATACATGACTGGTGGATTGGTATTGTGCCTTGGGAAAACAGGTAGAAACTTCGGAGCTGGTATGTCTGGAGGAGTCGCTTACATCTATGACGAGGAGGGTGATTTCGTTTCAACAAAGTTAAACACAGAGATGGTAAAGACTTACCCATTAGTCGAGTGTGATGACCAAGAGATAGATTTGATTAAAAGTTTAATCTCTCGTCATGTTGAATATACTGATTCTCCTCGAGGAATTGATCTCCTGAATGACTGGTCGTCAGCTGCAGAAAAATTTGTAAAGATCATGCCCGAAGACTATGAGCGCGTTCTATTTGCTCTCAAAAAAGCAGAAGAACGAGGACTTGAAGGGGATGATGCAATCCAAGCCGCATTTGAAGAAAATGTGGCTGCAGGTCACTAATTTTAACTTTTATTCCTCTCAAATTATGGGAAAACCAACCGGATTTTTAGAACACGAAAGGCAATCCATACCTGATCGCTCTCCTTTGGAAAGAATCAAGGACTGGAAAGAAATACATGAACCTTTCGACGAAGACAAAGTACGCCAACAAGGCTCTAGGTGCATGGATTGTGGTACACCCTATTGTCATACTGGAATGACTTTAGCTAATATGGCTAGTGGTTGCCCGATCAATAACTTGATTCCCGAATGGAATGACTTGGTCTACAAAGGAAAATGGCGTGATGCTTTGGATCGTTTACATAAGACTAATAACTTTCCTGAATTTACTGGACGCGTTTGTCCCGCTCCTTGTGAAGGCTCTTGTGTGCTTGGAGTTATTGAACCGCCCGTCACCATCAAGAGTATAGAATGTTCAATCATTGACAAAGGATTTTCAGAAGGGTGGGTAACTCCTCAGCCACCTACCCAAAGATCTGGCAAAAAAATAGCTGTTGTAGGTTCTGGGCCTGCTGGAATGGCAGCGGCTGATCAATTAAATAAAGCCGGCCATTTAGTTACCGTTTACGAACGGGCGGACCGGATTGGTGGCTTATTACTTTATGGAATTCCCAACATGAAGTTGGAAAAGGAAATTGTTCAAAGAAGAGTCGACTTGATGGCTGCTGAAGGTATTAAGTTTGTTGTTTCCACTGAGGTCGGCAAAGATTTGCCTGCTAAGTCCCTCTTGGAAGATTTTGATTCGGTCGTTTTATGCTGTGGAGCGACTAAGCCAAGAGACTTACCGATTGAGGGAAGAGAGCTCAAGGGTGTTCATTATGCAATGGAATTCTTGACAATTAACACTCAGGGATTGCTTGAGCTTAAGGATGTTACAGCTTTTGAAACTGCAGCCAACAGCAAAGATGTTGTAGTGATTGGAGGGGGCGATACCGGCACTGATTGTGTGGGAACTTCCGTTCGTCATGGCTGCAAGAGCATTACGCAGTTGGAAATCATGCCCCGTCCACCTGAAGAAAGGGCAGATGACAATCCATGGCCCGAGTGGCCCAAAGTTTACAAGATGGACTATGGACAGGAAGAGGCCAAAGAAGTTTTTGGAAAAGATCCGCGCAATTATTTGACCATGACCAAAAAGTTTATTGGAGATGATCAAGGCAATCTTAAAGGTGTGACAATTTGCGACATCGAATGGAAGATGGAGGACGGTAGATATTCTCCAGTCGAAGTTCAGGGAAGTGAGCGAGAAATACCTGCCCAAGCTGCTTTTTTAGCAATGGGTTTTCTTGGACCAGAAGATACCATTGCAGAAGAATTGGGCTTAGCACGAGATTCTAGGTCAAATGTACAGGCAGAGTATGGAAGGTTTTCCACTAATATTGAAGGCATATTTGCGGCTGGAGATATGAGGCGCGGTCAATCTTTGGTGGTTTGGGCCATTAATGAAGGCAGAGCAGCAGCTCGTGAATGTGACCGTTATTTAATGGGCGAAACTTCGCTTCCATAATTCCCCATTTTATATGCAAGTAGTTTGTTTGGATCTTGAGGGAGTTCTAATCCCTGAAATTTGGATTGCTTTTGCTGAAAAAACTCAAGTTCAAGAACTCAAGCGGACAACTCGAGATGAGCCTGATTATAAAAAGTTAATGGATTACAGGTTGGGTATACTCGATAAAAACGGGTTTACACTTCCTCAAATCCAAGAAGTAATCGAGACTTTAGAGCCCCTGCCTGGAGCGGTTGAATTTTTAGCAAAGCTAAGAGCTTCTCATGAATTGATCATTCTTTCTGATACTTTTCGAGAATTTGCTCTTCCTTTAATTAATAAACTCGGGAATCCGACTCTTTTTTGTCATGAATTGCAAGTCAGTGAGTCTGGTCGTATTGAAGAAGTTAAGTTGCGCTTAGCCGATCATAAAAGAAAAACCGTACAATATTTACAAAAGTTAAATTTTGAAGTGATTGCATCTGGGGACAGTTATAACGATCTCGGAATGTTGCTGTCAGCAGATCGTTGTTCTTTCTTTAAACCACCAACTTCTTTAACGGTTGAGTATCCTGATATTGAGGTAGCTAGAAATTACGATTCACTTTACCAATTTATTCAAGGAAGCTAGAGCATCAGATGATTGAAATCATTGTTGGTACTAACCGTCGTAATAGCTCATCCGCAGTGGTTGCTAATTGGTTACACAATTTTTATTCCGATTTGTCAGAGTCAAGCCAAGTGATGGATTTAACAGATCTGCCCTTGGAAACTTTTTCCCCTGATGCTTACAAGGAAAAGCCTGAGAAGGTGAGAACTTTTACTGATAGAGTATTAAACGCCAAAGGACTGGTTGTGGTCACACCGGAATATAACGGTAGTATGACAGGAGCTCTGAAACTTTTTATTGATCTTTTACCTTTTCCTGAAAGCTTTGAAAATCGACCGGTCTGCTACCTCGGACTTGCTTCTGGACAATTTGGAGCCTTACGCCCGGTGGAGCATTTGATGCAAGTATTTGGTTATCGAAATGCTTATAATTTTCCTAAAAGAGTTTTTCTGCCATTTTGTCATAATTGTATTGATCCTGAAAAGGGAGTAACCGATGAGGAGTCGGCCAATCGTTTGCAGCAACAAGCCATCGGATTCATTGAATTTTGTAATCTTTTACAAAGTCGAAACCCGGAGTAGTTTTTTACTATGACTTGTTTTGGGTTATCCGTAGTTGCAACCCATGCTTGCGGTTGGCCTAACCTTACGAAATTGGATAACGGTGATTTATTTTGTGTATATTTCAACGCCCCAAGCCATGGCTTAATGCAAGGTGATTTAGTTTGTTCTAAAAGAAAGCCTAATGAAACAAAATGGAAAAGAATTTCCATTGTATCCAAGAGACCACCAAATGGAAATCGTATGCATTTGTCGGTTGGTCAGGCACACAATGGAGACCTCCTTTGTTTTAGTAGCGGTTTTATTTTAAAAGACGAAAAGTTCGTTGGCTTTGCAGGTCATTGGCTTTCTCGATCAATGGATGGTGGCCTTACCTGGGATGAAGAGAAACATCCGACCATTCCTCAAAAACTAAAAAGTTGCATTCCTTACGGTCGAATTATTCGTATCGGCAAAACAACTTTAGCCTATTCTTGCTATCGAAGTCAGGGTAGGGGAGAACCATCAGAATCCTGGGTGTGCTTTTCCGATGATGATGGTTTAACTTGGAAACGATTCTACAAACTCGGGAGAAACGATTCGAATGAAGTCGCCCTTTGTTCTCTTCCAAATGGCAACTTACTCGCTGCAGTTCGCACGCATGTAGATCATCATCTAAAAGTCTGTGAGTTTTCTCTTGCTGAAAAGAGATCTATAGAAAAGGGAGCGGTTTCATTGCCAATGCAGCATCCTGCTGATCTTATTCGAGTGGGTACAAATTGCTTGCTCATGACTTATGGCTTACGCAACCGCGGATTGATGGGACTGGCTGTGCGTGTTAGCCTTGATTTTGGAAAGACATGGTTGCCACCTTGTACTATTCATCAATTTGGGGACAAGGCAACAGATGTGGGGTATCCTTCAACGGTTTGTTTAGATAAAAAAGGAACTTTGGAAACTGCATATTACACAGATTTCGAACCGAAGCTCACTGCCAAGCCTAATTGTTACCGTGTGATTTCAAAGAAATGGTCTCTAAAGGATTGGATGCATCCAGACCATTTTGTAAAAATATCGTTTGCAAACAACTAGGGTAAGATAATTTACGATTTCTTCCTGTATTTTTCGATATATTCAGGTCTTACAGATGTATCGCTTTGATCATCATAAAATTTTTGGAGATTTTTTAATCTCTTTTTTAGGGATTTTTGAAGTTCTAAAAATTCTTCCTTCCCATAAAGATTCGTTACTTCGTCAGGATCTTTCTTGAGGTCGTACATTTCCCATTCATCTCCGAATTCATAGAAATGCATTAATTTGTATCTATTTGTCCTAATGCCGTAGTGACGGGGGACCATGTGAACACTGGGATACTCGTAATAGTGGTAGTAGATTTCTTTTCTCCAATTGTCCAATTTTTCCCCTTTAAGCAAAGGCACGATCGATCGCCCCTGCATGTCTTTGGGTTGAGGTGCTCCGGCAAGATCGAGAAAAGTCTGAGCATAGTCGAGATTTTGTACCATTTCTTCCTGTTTACTACCCGCTTTGATGGTGCCTGGCCATTTCACGATAAGTGGCATTTTGAGCGATTCCTCATACATCCAGCGTTTATCGTACCATCCATGATCTCCAATGTAGAAACCTTGGTCAGAGGAGTAGATAACAATGGTGTTTTTATCGAGTCCAAGCTTTCTAAGCTCTTCTTGGAGTGTGTGTAAGCTCTCGTCGACACCCTTAACGCACCTTAAATAGTTCTTTGCGTATCTTTGAAACTTCCAACGGACAAGATCTTTACCTGAAAGTTTGCCTTTCTTAAAAGCTGCATCTTTTGGTTTATAATGAGACCTCCAAGTATTAATTTGATTAGGTGTCATTCTTTTCATGTTACGCCATGCCGAGCGGTCCTGAGCTTTCTGAGAACGTTCTTGATGAAATCCTGGGGTCAAATCTACGAACAAGTCGTAATTTAAATCCATATGTCGGTCGATTTCCAGTTCTTGTTGTCTTGCTCCAGGAGCATTATCTGTCCATTTATCGAAGAGGGTAGGTGGTTCAGGAATTTCAATGTCGTCATAAAGGGGCAAATGCCTCAGGGCTGGCATCCAACTCCGATGGGGTGCTTTGTGTTGAACCATTAGTAAAAAAGGCTTTTCTTCGGTCCTTTTTTGATTGAGCCACTCCACTGCTAAATTTGTTACCACATCGGTGCAGTGGCCTTCGATACGTCTTTTTTTATCAGGAAAAATAAGGTCTGGATTATAATACAACCCCTGTCCTGGTAGAACCGCCCAGTCATCATAGCCTAAAGGTTTTCCCTTAAGGTGACTTTTTCCATAGATTGCAGTCTGGTAGCCAGCCTTTTGTAAAAGTTTAGGAAAGGTTTGTTGATTCCAATCAAATGCATTGCCGTTGTTCATGAAGCCATTTTTATGGCTATGCTTTCCAGTCTGGATGACGGCTCGACTTGGACCACAAATTGAATTTGTGCAAAAACTGTTTACGAAAATCATACCTGACTCTGCTAGTTTATCGATTGCGGGCGTTGGGTTTATTTCCTTTAACCATCCATTGTAAGAACCAATTGCATGGGGTGCATGATCATCGGAGAAAACGAACAAAATGTTAGGCCGGTTTTCTTTTCTGTTTTCCCCATAGATAGTAAGAGGAATTAAGCAGATAATAAGGTAAGAGATAATTTTCATAATGTATAATGATAAAAGACCAAAAGAAAGGCATCGTCCTCCCAAACGATGCCCCTCGATTTATGCAAACCTTTCACTAAATTAGGGTAATAATTATCATAAATCAAAAGAATTTTATAAAATAAGGCTAAATTAAGAATTCTTTTACTAATTTTTGGCAACTTATGGGATAACAGAAATAGGGTGTCAGCGTTTCTTATTTTTCGGGCTTCTTTGCTTTCTTTTCCAATTTTCAGAAAAAAGTTGATTTTCTCGCTTATTTTTTCTGAATTCGCCAGCACGTTTCAGATATTCTTTGTATTCGGTGACAAGGGTGGAGTGAGTCTCTTTGTTATAAAGATTTTGCAATTCTTTAGGGTCATTTTCTAAATCGAAAAACTCCCATTCGTCGAATGGATAGTAATGTACAATCTTATATTTCCCTTTTCTCAATCCATGGTGGGGGGAAACGCCGTATTCTCCTGGATGGGTAAGGTGGGAAAAATACAGTTGATTATTTCTAATCAGATTTGAGTTAGACTGAGGAATAATTTGGCTAGGTTCGTTGGTTATAGATTTACCAAGATTTTTTATGAGAGAATATAAGTCAAAGTCCCGGAAAATCTCTTCAGTTTTAAAAACCGGAGTATGCAATCCCTCGAAACCTGCAAATACCAAGGGAACACGAGCACTTGGTTCATACATCCATTCGCTGCCAAACCATCCGAATTCACCGGTAAATCTTCCTCTTTCAGAGGTGTAAATGAAATTATACCCCTCCTCGACATTAGAATCCATCGAGTCAACAAGTCGCCCGATATTTTCATCCATGGCATATAAGCATCGGAGGTAATTTTTAATAAACCTTTGAAACATCCAAATTGAAACCGATTCGCCTTGCGGTGATTCACGAGAAAATGCTTCGTTTTGAGGTTTCCACGAAAGTCCCCATGCGGACTTCTGTTCATCGTTCATAGATTTCCAGTTTTTAGCCCATATAGAGGTTGTACTGTCAGAAGAATTTAGATCAGCGTAATTAGGTAAGAATAAATCTAGTACAGGGTCTAGGTCTGAACCTATGTTCATATTTTGGTATTTATTTGCCGGTGCCCTGTTTTCGAGGTTTGAAAAAAAGGTTTCTGGGGTATCAAACCATTCAGCGTTGTATTTATCGATCGTCCTAATGGGAGGAATCCATGGTCTTTTTGTTGATTGAAAGGAAACTAGAGCAAAAAAAGGTTTTGTTTCAGTACGCTTATTTAACCATTGAATGGCTAAATCTGTAATCACATCAGTTGTATGACCCTCGGTTACATACTGGTTTTTAGAATCTTTGATGCGCGGATTAACAAAAATTTCCGGGTCATCCAAAATCTTCCAAAGGTCAAAACCTGCATAATTAGGGTCCTTGTCCCAAGTCCAAGAACCAAAGAAAACTGTTTCATATCCTATCGTTTTAAAGTGTTGGCTGAGGAATTGACTGGAGTCAAAACCTTCCATTTTCGCACTCTTTGATTTTCCAGTAAGCAGGGAAAAGGCAGTATAGTTCGGACCAGCATTGGTGCAGTAAGCAAGCGGATGAAATTCACCGACTTGGGATATTTTGCTTAAATGAGGAGTGGGATTAATTAATGTCCTCAAATCTTCTGAATTAGCCAAAAACCGTACAGCGTGGTCTTCAGATATACAAATTAGAATATTGGGTTTCTTCCCATTAGTTTCCGCTTTGGTAGAAAAATGAAATGCCAGAAAAACGATGGTCCAAATTGGTAATCTAATTCCCATGCGTAACACTTTCGGTAATTCAAATTAAATTGGCGAATCTTTTCAAAATCAGTTTAAAATTTTATGTGTTATAAAAGAAACAACTCCTTGAACAAATATAAATGAGGAACTATAAGGTTTACCTATGTGCGGAATAATTGGTTACTTAGGAAAAGGAATAGCTCAAGATTCGTTAATTGATGGTTTGCGCCGATTAGAATACCGGGGGTATGATTCCGCAGGTGTTGCCTTCCATGACGGAAAAACATTTTCCCTATCTCGGGAAACCGGCAGGGTTGAGAACTTGGCAAAGTCATTGATTTCAGGGTGTAGTAAATCCTCCCTCGGAATTGCTCATACACGTTGGGCTACTCATGGACCTGTTACTGTTTCCAATACTCACCCTCATCTGAGCCATGATAAGAAGTTTGCCCTCGTACACAATGGGGTGATTGAAAATTTTTCTACTCTAAAAAAGTTCTTGATCCAAAAGGGCATTAAGTTTGAATCTGAGACCGACTCTGAAGTACTGTGCAATTTAATTGCTTATCATTACGCAGAATTGCCCGAAGGAAAGGATCGATTCATTGATGCGATCAGTACCGCACTAGGTAAATCTCGAGGAGCTTACGGCATAGCAGTTATGTGCCTCGATTATCCGGATATGATGGTGGGGGCCCGTCGAGGGTCACCCCTTGTGGTCGGGATCGGGGATGATGCCAACTTTATTGCGAGCGATGCTTCCGCGTTTGTTGGTCGAGCGAAAGAAGCGGTTTATTTGAAGGATGGTGAACTGGCCATCTTGAAGGGTGGTGAATTTCGCATTACTAATCAGGAAGGGCACGATGCCGAGGCCATTGCTCAGCCATTAGATCAGACCCTTGAGGAAGTTGAACTTGGTGACTTTGGGTCTTACATGGAGAAAGAAATCTTCGAGCAACCTACTGCTCTTCGTAATACTTTGCGCGGTCGGTTTGGGGACGATGGAACCACAGCAAAATTAGGTGGTTTGGAGGGCCACGAGGATGAGCTTAGAAATGTGGACCGAATTGTTTTCGTTGCCTGTGGTACCGCCAGGCACGCCTGTATGGTAGCAGAATATTTGATCGAGAAATTAGCCCGGGTACCAGTAGAAGTAGAGCATGCTTCCGAATTTCGTTACAGAAATTCTCCAAAGTCGGGACGCTCCTTAGTTATTGCGGTTAGCCAATCCGGTGAAACCTTGGATACCCTAGAAGCAGTGCGAGAAGCCAAAACCAAGGGGTTACTTACTCTTGGTATTACCAATGTAGTCGGTTCTTCTCTTGCCCGTGAGACAGATGGAGGAGTTTACCAACGAGTCGGGCCTGAGATCGGCGTCGCTTCCACCAAAGCTTTTTCATCTCAGGTTTGCTTGTGTGCCATGTTGGGGTTGGCTCTTGGGAGAATGAGAGACTTATCTCCAACTGATGGTGCAAACTTGGTAGAAGCTCTTAAAGATATGCCCGACTTGGTTGCGGGAATTCTCCAGAAAGGCGAACAAATCCGCAAGCTTGCTGTAAAATATGCTAAGTCGGAACATTTGCTTTTTCTTGGGCGACAAAGTCTTTATCCCGTTGCCCTTGAAGGTGCACTAAAATTAAAAGAAATTTCCTATGCCCATGCCGAGGGGTATCCTGCGGCAGAACTCAAACATGGGCCAATCGCTCTGATTAATCCTGAATGTCCTTGTATATTTTTAGTCGAAGGTACCAAGCTGTCGGCCAAAACTATTGCCAACATGCAGGAAGTTAAAGCACGCAAAGGACCAGTGATTGCATTTGTGCCTGAAGATATTGAAATTCCAGAAGGAACCGCTGATGATATTTTTCGACTCCCTGTTGCTCACGAGGTGGTTCGACCGATTTTAGCTAATTTACCTCTTCAGCTTTTTGCTTACCATTTTGCTCAATTGCGGGGTTTGGATGTGGATAAACCCCGTAATTTAGCCAAATCGGTTACCGTGGAGTAAGCAACGCTTGTTGGATTACTTCTTTTGGTAAGAAGTTAGAACGGTTAATTTACCGCCCTACTTCCACAACATTAAATCTAATAGTTCTAAAGCTTCGAGGGCTCCAGATGCCAGAGCGGTTGAACCTTTAGGTACTTGGTAATCCCTTGGATTGATCCTCACCATATTGCAATCGTACTCCTTCATCGATCGTTCGCAAAAGAAACGAACGGTTGGTACGCTTATTCCTGCTCCTAATTCGATAATTAAAAGATTTTTAGAAGCGTTAATATCAAACCAACTATTTAGGGTTCTCTCCTGCTTTAGATTGATAGAGGAATCCCAGTAAAAGTCAGAAAACATCAAAATGTTGGGTCGGGCCAAAGATCCGCAACTTGGACAGGTGGGGAGAGAGGATGTACATAACAATGAATCTGGGCAGACCTTGACTAACGGAATGCCCTTGTCCATAGGTTCCCAAATTGGCTGACCGCATGCTTCTAAGCATTGCAAACGCATCAAGGAGCCATGGCACTCCAATACCTGTTCACTCCAGCCGGCTCGGTTAAAATGACCATCGACATTTGAGGTAAATATAAAGGAAGGGATTTTTAATTTATGACCCCAGTTT
>NZ_CAXLML010000096.1:0-5226 GCF_964187505.1 Candidatus Chordibacter forsetii | reverse complement strand
GGTTGGATGCGGTGCGCTATGGGGATACCCACGGTCTTCATCTCGATAATCGCCGGGGGATCTACCCGTACCGGGACTGGGTAGTACGTGCCCTCAATCAAAATCTGCCTTTCGATGAATTTATCCAATGGCAGTTGGCCGGCGATCTTTTGCCCAATCCAACCGAGGACCAAAAAATCGCTACCGGATATGTGCGACTCAATCCAACCACGGGAGAGGGGGGAGCAATTGCGACAGAATTTCAGGCAAAAAATAACTTTGACCGGGTGGAAACCACCGGCACAGCCCTACTTGGATTGTCCCTGACCTGTGCACGCTGCCACACTCATAAGTACGATCCCATTACCCACGATGAATATTTCGAGTTTCTCGCTTTTTTTAATAACACCGCAGAACATTCGATGGACCGCAATCAATATGTATACGGGGATCATTTAACCGTGGCAAAAGACCCGGTATCGAAAAAGAAATGGGAGGATTTTTTGGGCAAGGAAGCTGCCTTTCTTAAAGAAGTTCGGGCAACCGGAAAATACAAGGGAAGTGATGAGAGTTTAGCCAAACTTGCAGATTTACTCGTACCCGATCTTTCAAAGCCGGGTAATCGAGTGAAGGCAAGTTCCCAAAATTTTCACAAAAGAAGCCAAAAGCCCGAACACGCGATTGATGACCGGTTGGATACAATATACCTAAATCGTGATGGTAATGGCAGCGGCCTAACCATTTTCACCCCCAATGGGATCATCCATGGAATCAGTCTAACATCCGCTGCGGATCACCCAGGGCGGGACCCCAAGACCTACAAACTGGAAGGGTCCACTGATGGGAAAACTTTCACTTTAATTTCCGAAGGGGATGTGCCCAGCTTTACCAAGCGCAAACAGAGTAGAGAAATTCTCTTTGAGAACAACCAGTCTTTTACTACATACCGCCTAAACTTTCCCAAGTTATCCGATGTTTATGCAAAGTTTATGCAAATTGCCGAGATCGAGCTTTTGAAAAAACACCTGGCCGCGAAGGATGATCTGCTCGCCCAGGCCCAGCAGCTCAACAATGAACGTATACAGGGGCAAAGGAATTACCTGACCACTACGTTAATTGCTCAGGATTTACCCGAGCAAAGAAAGCGGGTCACCCAGGTTCTAGAGCGTGGAGAATACGATAAGCCTATTGGTAAACCTCTCAACCCAGGGGTCTTTTCCGTTTTAGGTGAAATGGATGCTGGCAGCCCATCGAACCGCCTCGGTTTGGCTCAGTGGATCACTTCAAATGACCAGCCCCTGACCGCCCGCGTGTTGGTAAACCGTTTCTGGCTAATGGTGTTTGGTGATGGACTTGTGCGTACGCCCGAAGAATTTGGTTTACAGGGAGAACATCCAACCCACCCAGAACTGCTTGACTGGATGGCGGTGGACTTTCAGGAAAACGGATGGAATCTGAAGCGATTGCTCAAACAATTCCTCACCAGTCGAACCTTTAAACAATCCTCCGCTAGACGGTCCGATTTTCCAGACCCCGAAAATAAGTATTGGGGTAGGGGGCCATCCTTCAAGCTCGATGCCGAGGTGGTTCGGGATTTATCCCTATGGTCATCCGGATTGCTCAATCGTAAAATCGGAGGGGAGGGTTTCAAGCCTTATCAACCATCCGGTATGTGGATCGCTCTGTCTCACCCAAACAGTGATACCAAAAACTATGAGATGAATAAGGATGATAGTATTTATCGTCGCAGTCTTTACATGTACTGGAAACGTACCTCCCCGCATCCGATGATGACTTTGTTTGATGCTCCCAGCCGGGAGTCAAGCTGTGTGCAACGCTCCCGTACCAGTACATCGCTACAGTCTCTTGCTTTGTTTAATGAGACTCAACGGATGGAAACCGCCCGTAAGCTAGCCGAGCGATTGCTTCGGGATGAGCATACGGATAATAACCGGATCGAGTATCTTTTCACCCTGCTTACCTCCCGGAAGCCAAGCACGGTGGAGTCCACAGCTCTGTCCACCCTATTGGACAATGCAAAGAGCAGGTTCTCCCTGTCGGAGGAGGATGCCCGTAAGGTGCTTGAACAGGGCCTCGCCCCAGTGGATGAAAAATTACCCGTAGCAGAGGTAGCCGCATGGACGCAGGTGGCCGCCACTATGCTGGCGAGTGACCCGGCCATTTTGCTTTATTAAGATTTATAACAGGAGACCAAGACTATGAACCAGGCAGATTTATTTCTCGACAATTCCTTCCATATTAACCGCCGACAATTCTTTGGCCGTTCCGCTCTTGGGTTGGGTACCGCCTCCATGGCCAGCCTGCTCAGTAGCGATTTATTGGGGCGATCCGTACCCACCGAGGGTCTGCATCACAAGGCCACAGCCAAGCGGGTGATCTACCTGTTTATGAGCGGGGGACCCAGCCATATTGATATGTGGGACTACAAGCCTCGCTTAAGCGAGGAATATGGAAAAGATCTTCCTCCTGAAGTGCGGGATGGGCAGCGTATTACCGGGATGACCTCCGGGCAGAAAACCCTACCGCTTGCACCCAGCAAGTTTGAATTTACAAAGTGTGATAACAATGACAAAGGCGTTTGGGTAAGCTCATTGCTCCCTTACACTTCCAAAATTACCAAAGAATTGTGTGTGGTCCATGGGACCTTTACCGAAGCAATTAATCACGACCCTGCAATTACTTACATCCAAACGGGTAGCCAGATCCCAGGTCGTCCGAGTCTCGGTTCTTGGTTGAGCTATGGATTGGGTAGTATGAATGAGAATTTGCCCAACTATGTGGTCATGCTTGCCCGGACCAATCACCCCCAGCAGAGCCTCTTTAACCGCCTTTGGGGTACTGGTTTCATGCCATCCGACCATCAGGGTATACTTTTTCGAGCAGCAGAAAACCCTGTGCTTTATTTAAAAAATCCACAGGGAGTTACACGAGGTGACCGAAGGGCCCAGCTCGATGCCCTCGCTGCTCTTAATCAAAATCATTTTCAGGAATTTGCAGACCCAGAGGTACTTTCCCGGATCAAGCAGCATGAAATGGCCTACCGTATGCAGGCATCGATTCCTGAGCTCATGGATATGAAGGATGAACCAAAAGAGGTTTTCGAGCTTTATGGAGAGGATGCCCGTACCCCTGGTACTTTTGCTGCAAGTTGCCTAAATGCTCGACGTATGGCCCAACGGGGTGTGCGCAATATCCAAATTTTTCACCGAGGATGGGATTCTCATGGAGGTCTGCCTGCCCAGCATGGTTCTCAATGTAAGGATATCGATCAGGCCTGTTATGGCTTAATTACTGACTTGAAACGCCAAGGCATGCTGGACGATACCTTGGTGGTATGGGGGGGGGAATTTGGCCGTACCAATTACTGCCAAGGCAAACTTACTCGTGAGAATTATGGTCGTGATCATCACCCCCGTGCCTTTACCACTTGGATGGCTGGGGGTGGAGTCAAGCCAGGGATCACTTATGGACAATCTGACGAGTACGGTTACAACCTGACTGATCGTGATGGAAATGTGATACGGCCAAACAAAGATCATTGGACACCCGATACCATGCATATTCACGATCTCAATGCCACTATCCTCCACCTGCTTGGGATTGATCACCGAAAACTTACCTACCGTTATCAGGGTAGGGATTTTCGCCTTACCGATATCCACGGTCACGTTTTAAAAGACATCATCGCCTAGGTTTCTTTTGCAGAATTACCCCGGGTTTTATTCTTTGGGGTAAGGTTCCTTCAAGTTTTATGAATCCACAACCATGTGGCACTGAAGTTGCTAGTGTCAGTGGTATAGATGTTATCTTATCCTTTATTGTTGGAACGCCAAGCGGCCCGGTACTCCGGAGTGATGGACTTGCCCCCTCCTCATTCCGGCAGAATGTATCTGCGTCTGGTCCGCTTGGCCCAACGGGGTAGAGAGACTGTGATGGATGTGTATACATCAGGGAATAGGATGCGGATACGAGTTACCCGTTTTCTTGCTCCTTTGCGTGAAACTATAAAAGTAGACCCTATGGACGGTCACCTCACTACTATTCCTGATATCAAAATACCAATCGAAGTATCATCAGATTATTTGGATCCTTGGGATTCTTTCTTGAAAATGATTTCTAAGGAAAACTTTGGCAATTTCGCCCATGATCTTTCAGCAGATATCGATGCAGATCATTACTTTATGTTTTACACTAACTCTAGCGGTTACACTGCTAAGGCAATATCAAACCCTCATGCCAAAAAATGGCCGGAGGATTGGTTGCGGTTGATCAATCGTTCCTATGGAATGGAACTCCATCCACCTCGAAGATTATTTTACAAGGACAGGATAGAAGAATCTGTTTAAATTGGAGATTTTGAAATGCGTGGTAAAAGCACGTAATCTTTTAAATTAAATCTATTTCTTGCGCATCGCCTCCCAATGGTCTCGGTTCGCGTCTAAATTTTTCAGTAAAAAGTTTCCTCCCTCTGGTATTATTTTAGCAAGCGACACATAAAGATCATGAACTACATATTTACCGAAGCCTAATTGGCATTCGGGAATCAGTACGGAATCACGATCGCAATTCATCGAGGGCTTCATACCAAGGCTTTTTTCCAAGTCTCCCTGTCCAAAAAATTCAGCCATCACTAAGTTGGCCCAACGCTCACAAATTGGCCATTTTTTGCCCGGATTACTGACATCGGCAGTATGTAAGATGAATGAAGCGATAAGGGTTCGTGTATCATTATCAAGACTGGAAGAAAGATTAATGTGTTGCTCACTGTTACCTTGTATCACTTTAAGGATTGAAGGTATTTTTGCATTCATGCGATCCATCAATTCCTTGTGCCTTTTGAAATCGGTATAGAGGATAGCTTCATTGATCAATTTAAGAGATCTTTTGATCTGATTATTTTCTTCAGGGTTAGAAACGTCAGATTGGGTAAATAAATGATGCTTTTTGATTAATTTCAGAAGGTAATCAATTGAACGTTTCTCCTGTAAGCTGTCCTCACCAAACTCTTTGACCAAAGGATGTTTTATATTAATAAGGTATTGATTATTTACCCCAAGATGAAGGGCGTCGTGGGCAACAGCTGCTACGAGTAGAGCGGTTTGTTCGAAATCTTTTAAAAAGCGGGACCCACCACACTCAAGCAATGCATGAGTGGTCGCCAGCACATCAATGGCATGGGTGAAGGTATGATAACCTTTTTGGATGAGGGGAGAGTTTAAGGTATTA
>NZ_CAXLML010000095.1:0-3103 GCF_964187505.1 Candidatus Chordibacter forsetii | reverse complement strand
AATACGCCCTGATCACCACAGACAGGCAATCGGCATTTGACCGGGTTTTGGCAGCCATCCCGTTTAAAGGACAAGTACTTAACCAAACCGGTGCCTGGTGGTTTGAACAGACGATGGATATTATGCCCAATCATGTGCTAGGTATTCCAGACCCCAATGTTACTCTGGCCAAAAAGTGTAAACCGTTCCCCGTTGAATTTGTGGTGCGTGGATATATGACCGGTAGTTCGAGCACCTCCATTTGGACGCAATACAACTCGGGTGTCAGGCAATACTGCGGTATCTCCTTCCCCGAGGGAATGCATAAGAACGAAAAATTTCGCCAACCCATTCTTACTCCCACCACCAAGGAAGAAGCTCATGACCGCCCAATTTCTCCTCTAGACATTGTCAAAGAAGGTTGGATGACTCAGGAGCACTGGGACTACGCGTCTGAACACGCCTTAATGCTTTTTGCCCGCGGTCAAAAACTTGCCCGGCAAAACGGACTTATTCTGGTAGATACAAAATATGAAATGGGTCTTTCAGAAAACGGCGAAATTCTCCTCATTGATGAGATTCACACCCCGGACTCTTCAAGGTATTGGCTTGAACCAAGCTACGAGACCCGATTGGAGAAGAACCTGGAACCCGAAAATGTGGACAAGGAATTCCTCAGGCTTTGGTTTCGCGAAAACTGCGACCCCTATAAGGACAAAACCCTGCCTAAAGCCCCCGATAATCTGGTGGTTGAGTTATCTGCCAGATACATTCATCTGTTCGAGACAATAACCGGTCAAACATTCAAATTCCCAGATCCAACTCAGGGAATCATGGATAGAATTGTTAATTCACTTAACCCTTAGCTTGCCAAAACTCCCCAGCTCAGGAAACAGGTTGCTAAATTCGGTTAATCTCAGCGAGTACCTTGTTGGCTATTATTTCGTACCGGTTTGTATCAGATTTCCCGGGGTCTAATGTATCGATTTTTAAAAGAGTACCATATTCCACAACAAGTTTGCGGCCAATTCGAGGAAAGAGCATTCCTTTACCAAGTACTTTGTTACCTCCCGTAACCCTAGCCGGCAATACATCCACTTGAGATTTGGCAAGTAACAAACCAATACCTTTCTTGCCTTCGCCTAAATTACCATCCGCGGAACGGGTACCCTCAGGAAAAAGTAACAAGGGATCACCACCTTTTAAAACTTTTAAAACACGTTTTAAGGTAGCTATGTCTAATTGAGAACGATTTACGGGAATAGAGTTGAGATTACGTATAAGAAGACCAAGTGGCCAAAAAAACAATGAATCCCTGGCAAAGTAATGAAGGTTACGGGGGAGTCTACAACCAAGGGCAGGGGGATCAAAATAACTTGAATGATTAGAAGCCAAAATAAAAGAACCAGATTGTGGAACATTTTTGATGCCGTGAACTTCCAGACGATGAAAAGCCTTGAAATAAAACCAGCTTACGTACTGGGCAAATCGATAAAAAATTTTCAAGACAAGGAAGATATGTGTTTAGATATTAATGAGACGACCTCATTAACTGATAGAATTCCCGTATTTATAGATATTGCACCATTTGGACACATGAGAGGCGCTACCTTACGGGTGCTATCTATATTATCACGTTTAGATATGGAATCATGTTCACCATCAGATAAGCGTCGGCCTTGCCTCACATCAATTTCAGCGTGTAGAAAAACCTTAAGGTTTGCATCAGGTAAAACAACACTACCAATATCACGCCCGTCCATAATTATTCCAGAAAAACCAAGATCAAAGCCATATTTCACTAATCCACGTTGATATTTTAACAAAAGTGAACGAACTTCAGGAATACGGGCGTAATATGAAACTTCTTTATTCATACGCTCATTGCGAAGTTCATTCTTGGAATAATAAATTCCGTCCACGAAAAGTTTGACCGAAAATTCTTCTAATTGAGAAGTGAGATCAACATTGTCATAGAGTAAATACTGGGGAACCAAATCAGGAAGTATATTTTTATTTAAGAAAAATAAAGAAAGTGCTCGGTAGTGTAAACCTGTGTCCACATGAATATATTTATATTTTTGGCAAATGGCCTGCGCAGTGGTTGATTTACCAGACCCAGCAGCACCGTCCAAAGAAATAGAAATATAATTATATTTTTGCATTAGAATCGATTAGGGCAGTGTTTAAGCGGTCGAAAAAGCCAGGGAAAGTTTTCGCACAGCATCCAGGATCTTTTATTGTTAACCATGGTTGACCATCGCCGAATAAATCAAAAGATCCCAATATAGCAAAACTCATCGCAAACCTATGATCCTTGTAGGTACAAATCTCTACACCATTTTTGGCGACTGAACGTAATTTATTTAAATCTGGCTTAATGATAAGACGGTCAGATTTTTCAGTCACATCTTGCCCTAGTTTGGCTAATTCTCGAGCCATCGCAGATACACGATCAGTTTCCTGTTTTCGGGTATGCTCAATTCCATAAATTTCCAATTTATCATTCAAAAGTGGACTAATTGCCGCCAAAGAGAGAAAAGTGTCGGAAATATCAACAAAATCAAAAGATCCACCTGTTAATGAAGAAAGATTGGTGCTTTTGACTCCCTCATCATCGAAAACTATACAAGCTCCAAGATTGTTGAGGACATTATAGTAGCCAATATCACCCTGAAGCATCTCCTCTTTCATTCCCAACACCTTGCAATTACCACCAACTACATGGGGCAAGGTTAGGAAATAACTAGCTGCTGTGGCATCGGGCTCTATTTGATAGATAAAATCATTTTTTTTATATTCGCAAACTGGCACTTCGGCGAAATTCCCAGTAAGAGTATAATTAAATGTATTTTTATCAATAAATGATCGCATCATTTTAAGGGTCATATCAATAAATGGCATAGAAACAGTTCCCCCAGTGAAGTTTACCGTGCAATCGTTATTGAGTACCGGGCATTGCATAAGTAATCCAGAAATATTTTGCCCACTTTTTCGAGCGTCTATCTCGATTTTATTATTACTCAAACCACTTGTATAAAGCGTGAAAGGAAAGTGACCCAAGTTTTCATGATATTCGATCTTACAACCCAAACTTTCTAAACAATTTAATAACTCAAGCATT
>NZ_CAXLML010000094.1:0-17304 GCF_964187505.1 Candidatus Chordibacter forsetii | reverse complement strand
GGTCTTTTAACTGTATAACTACCTTTCATTCCATTATACCAAGTTGTCAAAAAAAAACTTAAATTATCCTAATCAATGCCATTAGTATTATTAATTTTATGATTTTGTTGTATTTTTGCACTTAGTTAGATGCAATAATCTTGCGAAAAGCACAATTTAACTTATCCCTAGGGAATGTCTTTTTTATCTTCTGCACCGCATGTTCACCACCATCATAGTAGTTGGTTGGATCGTTTGGGTGGAAGTCTTGCTTTGATATGCGCAGTTCACTGTTTGTTAACTCCCATGCTTGTTGTTTGCCTGCCATTAATTGCTTCGACCTTTTGGGTAAATGAAAGTTTTCACTTATGGATGCTTGGATTGGTTGTCCCGCTCACTGCATTATCCATGTTTCTTGGTTGCCGGAAGCATCACGACCGCTTGATTATTGGGCTGGCAACAGTTGGCATATCCTTTCTCATTATTGGTGTGATCTGCGGATTTGTTCTTGGGCACAGTTGTCACACCCATTGCGGGGACCATCATTCAGTTCTTTCTTCCAGTTTTTTTCCACATGGGTGGGAGTCTTTTTTTACCACTTTGGGTGGTGGATTTCTTGTCTTTGCACACATCAGAAATTACCGATTGTGTAGAAAGACTAGTTGCGACCACTAGTATTGTTATCCCCTTTGGGTTATTGTTCTTTAGGTAACCTGCTTTAAGTCACCTAAATTATAACAGCTTCGGTTTTTACAAAGTTTATAAAGCCATCCATCAATTGCTAGAATTGGGGGAAACTTCCCTAGGGGACGATTCTTTTGAATGGGTTTCACTTTAAACGCCAAAGAATTATCCCTTTTGACCATCTGAAATCCACCCATGTGGAGGAGGGTTTACTTTACCATATTAAAAATGGAGCCACCTGTCAGGGTCGAACTGACGACATCCTCATTACAAGTGAGGCGCTCTACCAACTGAGCTAAGGTGGCGACCGATTTTTAAAATACTAAAAAAAAAGAAAAAATCAACAGGATAGTCGAGAATCTTTCTGGTTTATTTAAAATAGTTTAGGGTGAATGGACCGCAATTGAGTCATGCACAATTTCTTGAATGGACCGGTTTGGTGAAAGTTTGGCTCGTTTTGATACTTCATGTGCCGTCCTAATTAGCTGTGAGTTAATCAGTCGATTCACCTCTGCCCAGGATGTTTCTTCAATATCTTTGGTGTAGGCTAATCTCGGGTCAGCGGTGTTCAAGTGGGATTTTAAGAGACGCAACTTTGCCTTTTCAACATCCTTAGAAAAACGCAAAGATAACCATTTAGATATTTGGCCTAAACTCCAGTCTGTTGCAGGTTCTTCCCGTAGGGCAATCCATGGTTCTTGGCTCAACATGCGATCATGCATGGAAGTTCTTATTTCTAAAACTTCGAAGTAGAAGTCATTTACATCTGCTGGTTTACGATTGGAAGTCTGGTTGGAGCGGTTAATCGAACATCCTCCCATTAAAATAAGAATGATTAGGGCAAAAATCTTCATACAACTAACCAATTATCTCTTTTATCCCATGTCAAATTAAGGTGGGTCGTTTGTTAGCAAGTGTAATAACTTTTTTTTAAGAAAAATGTTTGTATTAATGCAAGTATGTATTTATACTAATTATAATCATTAATTGGAGGTTATTATGAAAATATTAAAATTGGTCTTGGTTATCATTATCTCAATCACCCCGTTTTCAGTAGGTTTTGGTCAATCTACATATGAACCTGATGAGTTTTATTCGTCACAAGGAGACAGTAACCTGAGGAGTGGAAGCGATTCATTGTCTGATTTGATAAGCAATCTTGATCGCTTCAGTCGTATAGAGGATAACGAAACAAAGAAAATCCTAAGAGGTAGCATTGCTCAGGTTTCATGGGCTAAAATGAATAATGTTCGAAGAAATGTGGATCAGGCTAATTTGAAATTGCATTACGCACTTAATGAAGAAAAAAATGAGTTAAGGTATATCTATAAGAAGAAAGCTCTAACCCGTGTAAATGAGCTCGCGGTAGCAAAAGCTTGGTGGGACAGTCCAACCTGTAAGAGACAAATACCTCGAAGGGATTGGTTTAATTTATCCGCTGAAGAGCGGGCAATGTATAGCCATAGATATATGCAATATCACAATCCTGAATTATTTGAGTCTATTAATGAGATGACATTAGATATTCCAGAGTCCGAATATGCAATGGCATGGAATATTCGACACCTGAGTAACCCGGGAGTGCCAAGTTGGAAAGAGGTTAAAAATTTTAAATCCAAAAATAACTTCCGAAAATCCTACTATTCTCACAAATTGGCGAAGGTTAATCCCAAAATTTTTATTTCTGAGGAAGAATTTGCCAATGCATGGGAGATTGCCCAAATCGGCATAAGTAATCCAGTTCGTTGGGATCAGGTTTTAGATTCCAGTAAGCAATCAAAATTCAGGAAAAATTATTTAGCACTGAGGGAAAAGCAATTGGACAGTTCGATTCTACCCCTTGGGCGTTCTAATGAAGAGAATACAGATATGGTGGCACTCGCATCTCTAACTACTAAGAAATAATCTGACCTTTTGTTAAACTACAGTACTTTAAAATTCCACCAGTTAGGCTTCACAGGTGAAGATTTTGTCTGGGCTAACCCACTTTTCCAGAAGTTCGAAACAAGTATGTTTCAACCTTTTTTCCGTATTTTCGCGATAGGCAATAATTCCACCTTTCGATTCCAAGTCTGAGGCAAATAACGGTTCCTCTGGGTAATGCTTTTCCATTTTTTTAAAGAAACCATGAGGCATACGAAAAGCTCCCAGACTGACCGAGTGAATGGTATGTTCAGAGAGGGTTGTAAAAATATTTTCAAAGAGCTTGGCATATCGATCCTTGAAACCTGTACAGTCGATCAGTGGGTCGATTCGTAAGCCAATTTTCCATCCCTGTTCTGCAAGTTGTAACATTGCCCGAATCCTGGCATCCACACTGGGTACACCATGTTCAAGTTGGGTACTAATTTCTTGGGGTGTAAAACTAAAGGCAACCACCGCCCGATCCAAGGGCTCCGTGTCGCGCAGTACCCGAGTTGCCACGCTCTTGGTCCTTAGTTCGATCCATGCATTGTCCAGTTTTTTAAAAAAAGGAAGGAAGTGATCGGCAAAGCCTGTGACAGACTCGAGAGCCAAACTATCACAATCATAGCCGGAAAAAAACCAGCTCGGTTCTTCGGGAGTTTTTGTCGCTCTTAGAATTTCCTCTTCAAAATCCTCAAAGTTTACAAACATGAGGTAGTGGGCGGAGGGATACATACCTTGCAAAAAACAATACCTACAATCGTAGAGGCAATTGAGGAGGTGTGAAAAATAGAAATTCCTGGTTCCACCCACACCATAGCTTGGAGGAATCGGGTGTATCAGTTTACCAGTTTGCTGGGCAAGGATGAGGGCAGGCTTTTTTTTCTGAAGCCGAAAACTTTGACCGGCCGGATTAAACACCTCTTTATAATGTTTGCAGGGAAGAACTGTTGCACGGGGAAACCTCGCCAAAATTTGCTGACTCCTTGGGTGATCTCGAATCCCGTCTTCCATATAAATTACTTCAATCATCTGAGTTGCCGGTTTGGTTCCATCCAATGTTTAATGTCCGAGATTACCTGAGCCCCATCCTTTGCGGATTGGGCAATAGACTCGATTTCTCCCAGGGATAATCCAAGGGCATTGGCCTGACGGACTAAGTCGTGCAATTGATGGGACCTGGTCGATGAAAAATGATGCATGCCAAGTACTTTCTCATAGGTATTCGATACCTCAGGCTCTTGTTGCATTTCAAGGCTGATTTTTTCCATTTGCTCAACGAAAAGGGCAATGCCCTTAAGATTCGGTTCTATCAACCCTGGGACATCCTTTGGCGAGAACTGTGATAGAGGGGAAGATGGATTGTCTGACACAACTTTGATAACCTGGGTTAGCTCACGAGTACTTGCACCAACTACCGCAGCATAAAAGGCATGGGCTTCCATATCGTATCCAAGTGCGGGTTCATAGGACGAACTCGGTTGAGAACAGGTTTTTAGGCAGGTCACCGGAAAATCGTGGTCATAAATTTGCGGGGGGTAAAAGCAGTTTTCGCTTAAGTCATCCTCGATCTTTCCGGCAATAAATGTTTGTCCTATTTCCAGGCTTCCGTGCCCGGCAATCCCCAGGTTCATCCATGCCTGATTAGGTGAAACATTTTTAGTTTTTAAGAAATTAACAGCTTGGCTTGTTTGCTCACGTCCCATTGCTGAGATGACTAATTTATGATTATCTTTTTGATAATATGGAAAGGGCTGACTGCTGACTTTTTGCAATTCATAAAATTCAATAATGGGCTGGGCTTCCCCAGGAAAGGCGATCACGAAGTTCATACTTAAGGTAGACAAGTCCGATTAGCCCGGAGTTCCAAATAATTTTTTTTGAGATCACCATACTTTTGGGCGGCTTCATACTTCTCTCTTTTGATTGATCCTTGCTCCAAAACCGAGCATTTCTCAATGATGACATCCAAGGCTTGTTTGCGTTGTTGATCGGTTAGGTCTGAGCGTTTGAGGATTTTCTCTAAGGCTTTAATTCGAAACCTGTCCATTCCCCAGGTTGTGGTAGAGAGTTGGTCAGAATGTCCTCCGTGTTTACGGACCAATTTTTCTTCCGTTAATCCGATGGGATGATCCAATAGTAAGCGTAACCAAAAGTCATAATCCTCACAGACTGGCAAAGATTCATCAAACCAGCCAACCGATTCAAAAACTGACCGGTGTAAAAGAACTGAGGACGGACATATTAAACAGTTTTTTAAACTTCGTTCCCACAATCTATTATTTGATTTGTCTAGGTATGCGGGTGGGATGACCTCGTTTCCTAGGCGTATCCATTTTTCAAGAGTGTGTACAGCGAGCGATTCTGGGTTTTGATCGATGTACTGGACTTGTCTTTCCAACTTTTTAGGTTCCCACTCGTCATCGGAGTCGAGCAGGGCAATCCATTCACCCCTGGCTTGCTGAATTCCCCAATTTCTCGCAGCGGAAACTCCTAAGTTCTTTTCTCTTCTCAGGCAGTGGACTTCTGGATTTTCGTGGAAATCAGAAAGGTCTGGGGAAGAAGATGAACCATCATCCACCACTAAAACCTCATCTGCCTGGGTCGTTTGCTTACTCACCGAACACAAGGCTCTTTTGAGTAAGTCTGGACGGTTGTAAACCGGGATGACTACAGAAATATTCAAAAGTATGCCATCCGTTTGATAGGCTTCCCGAATGTGGGAAGCTAGGGAATTAAAATACCTTAACTGTAACCTCAGCTCCTTCGAACCCCGGGGCACTGATGACTAACTTTCCTTCACCAGCTTCGTCGCCTTTGATCGGGATATTTACTGTCATATCACCTTCGGCAATGATGGCCTCAGGCATGATTACGGAATTAGGAATGTTAGTCTTTACATCGATAGGCAGACCGCCAGCAGGAGCTTGGTAATCAATTTTGAAAAGCAAGGTTGCGGTATCTCCGGATTGAATCTCCAATGAGTTTGGACTTACACCTAAGCGGCTTTCATCAACTCGGAAGTTTCCAAGATCAAGGGCACCGTGTGCTCCTCCAACCAATTTAACTGGATAATCAAGACCGGAGGGGAGGGCGGGAACAACAAAACGCAATTCATTTTCCGATAAGTAACGGGTAGTTGCATCCTGTTCGCCAACCTTGATCGTATCATATTTGGTAAGGCCTCTCCCTTGAACGGCAATTTCTGCACCTACGGGGCCTCGGTAGGAAGCAAGGTTGCCCACATAGCGGTTTTCCAGACGAAAGACTTGAAGGTCACTGGTTACACGCCGTTCAGAAACATTTCCATTGTCGAGTACGCTGGAATAGACCGCTTCAAAATAGTAGGTAGCTTCGTCAAATCCGGAAGGAAGTTTATAATCACAACTCCACAGCTCTTCATTAAGATCATCCTGTACCATGACCAATTTTTCTCCCCCAACCACGGCAAATACTTCAACCGTCTTGGTCTTGATCCCCCGGTCCTGGATTTCAAGTTCGGTCTGTAAGGTATAGATACCAGATGGATTTTGGCTGACATTCTTGGATGTCAGGTTGATGAAGTTAGGTTGGCGGCAACCTGAAATAAGCCACAAGCTTGCTGACAGAATGCTAAAAGTAATTAATTTGGAGACGAATTTCATGATCATATGAATCAAACGGGTGAAGATTTGGATACCTTGGTGTTAAACAAGGAAAGAGCTGGGCGCAAGAAACTAGCGCTCGGATTGTATTTCCATGTTCCATTTTGTTCCACGACCTGCGATTTTTGCGCATTCTATCAGGAAAAACCAAGCAAAAAGGGGATTGAATCTTATTTTCGTGGATTGGAGATGGAATTATCCCGGTTTCCTCCCGACCGTTCGATCTCTACTATATTTGTTGGCGGAGGAACCCCCGGGCTTCTTCAACCCGATGATTTGGATCGTTTTTGCAACCTGGTAAACTCTGCGGACCTGGAAAAAGATTATGAATGGTCCATCGAGCTGGCTCCCTCAGAAATTAATCCCGAAAAGCTCGATGTGTTGAAAGGACATGGGGTCAACCGTATATCAATGGGGGTACAGACCTTTAATCCGATTTTTATGGATGCCCTTGGACGTAAGCATCCTGTGGAGAAAATTTATCAGGCCTATCAATCGATTCGGGATGCGGGCTTTCAATCTGTAAATCTCGATCTGCTCTTTGGTGCTCCTGGTCAATCACTTAAGGATTGGGAGAGCGACCTTGCCCAGGCTCTGGAATTACAACCTGACCATTTATCAACCTACTGCCTTACCTTTGAGGAAGATACCGCGATGTTTCTTCGTTTATCCCAAGGCAAAGCTAAGATTGATCCCGAGCGCGAGGCAGAGTTCTATGAATTTGCCTGGAATTATTTACCTGCTCATGGTTATGAACAGTACGAAGTTTCTAACTACGCAAAAACGGGCCATGCCTGCCGTCACAACCTTCATACCTGGGGGATGCACGAATGGATCGGCTATGGTCCATCCGCCTGTACTCAGTATCAGGGGGCGAGAAGAAAAAATATCGCCAACCTTGAAAGCTGGGCAGAGGGGATGAAGGCCGGCAATCAACCAACCTACATGGAGGAAGAAACTTTGAAGCCGGAGGAATTCGCTCATGATGCCATCCTCTTTGGCTTACGAATGAACCAGGGAATATCGATTCCCACCATCGCCCAGCAGTTTGATTTATCCCAAAATCTATTTTCTGAAATTGGAAAGTTCCTGGATCGTCTCGTTGGTGAGGGCTTGGCAAGTAAGGAAGAGCCTTCGGACTACAGCCTAACAGGGAAGGGTAGAATTCTTTGCGATGCCATCGCCTGCGATCTGCCAGGTTTAACTACTTTCTAGTCCAGTGCTTTATCCAAATGTCCGCTTGCTTCGTCCAGTCCGCCCGGCCTGGCCCGTGTCAGCCAAAGTTGTTCGAATTCGCTGACCATGGCATTCTTGTCGGGGTGGTAATATTCCCGACCTTCAAGCATCGCTTTTCCACGCTCCAAGGAAAACCGGGTCATTTCCATCCCAAGTTGTAATTCTTTCCTGCTTGATGAAATTTTGCCGTGCGTATCAACCGCATCGATTTCTCTTTCGCATTCATTCAGGTGGGCGAGCCCGGCACCCATTTTTTCAATGCTTCCATGTTTCTTTAAGAATTCTCTAAACCTTTCCTCTTTGGATCCGAAAAGAAGAGTCCAATGCAGGCTGGAATTGGCCACATAGGAATCCATTGCATTATCCAGTTTGCCCAGTTTGAGAATCGAATGCCCCAAGCGTGCGCCTGGGCATTCATAGGCCCAGGCATCAATCGCTTCTGCCAGTTTTTCTTCAGGTAGAGATTGGCCCGACCAACTCCACTGAGCTGCCTGGAGAATCCCTGGATACATCGTCGGCCAGGGTTGGTGGTTTCCACCATCTCCCCAACTGGTCAGTAAAATCCCCTCCGCCCCATGTTTTTTTGCCTGTACGCAGGCGAGTTCGATATTCTTCTCGGCAATGGGCCAACGGCCAGTAAAACTTTTCCAGGTTGCAGTTCCTGGAGCTAGGCAAAACTTCAGCCCACATGCCGCCACCGCCCGTGCCTGTTCCTCATAGGGATGACTGGGTTCATACCCCCAGATGATAGGGGATGCATGCTTGTCCAAAAGACGAGCGTTTGCGGTATCCTCCAATAACACATCCGACCAAAATTGCATATGTTTGCCGTGCTTTTCAACCAGCTTACGGATACCTTCTAGATGCTCGAGGTATACCGATCCCTTGCCCATTTCCTCAACCCTTTTTCTGCTCCACCCCTGACCAAGTTCCCATGGTTCATCCAGTCCCACATTGAAGGATTTTGAGCTAAAGTTCGGAAGGTATTCCGCATAGAGGGAATCGATGAAGTCCAAACTTTTCTGGTTCGGTTTAAGAGTGGTTCCATGGTCTCTTTTGATGTACGGATCTTCGCGGACAAATCCATCCGGGCATTCCGCCATGTGTTTGTAGGCTGGGTGGCGCAACCAACGTTCAAAATGCCCGAAAGAATTAAGGTTAGGTACCAATTCAATAAATCGGTCCTTACAATAGCGATCAATCTCCTGAATCTCGGCAGGCGATAGGGGAGTTGCATTCCTCCATACTGTATTATGATCCTTAAATTTAAAGGTATGCTCGATATAAAGTTGCAACTCATTGTACCCCAAAAGGGCGAGCAGATCGACCAGGCGAAAAAGCTCCTGCATCGTGGGTACCTTGCACCGGCTAATATCGAGCATAAATCCACGCCTTCTGAGCACTGCTTGGTCCGTTATTTTGAGGCAGGGCAGGGTATTACCTGGTTCTTCAAACCTGAAAAGTTGCCAAATTTTTGAAAGGGCCCGGAATACACCATCTGCACGCCCGGCAAGAAGAGAGATTTTTCCCCCTCGCATCTCGATATCATATCCATCGGCCGGGATGTTCGCATCCTTATAAATTAGCAAGTTTGCCTGGCTCGTTGACTCCGGGATCTTGATTGCCAAGTCTTCCTTCCATACCCGTATTCCTTCGCCCAATTCTTTATCATCGCAATCAATCCACCAAGTGTGGGGAACCGGGAAAACTCCCTCCAATTTTATAATTTCCCGGGGAGTGGGAAAAAGGGCGGGCTTCATCATTTTATTTTCCTCGGCAGGAGGACTCCACAGCCCCAGGTAAGAAATACCGTAACCGGCCATGCCCATGCGGTATTGATTTGAATTCCCAGCTTTTCTCCCTCCACCTTTAATCCGCTCCACTGTGCTACCTGTTCATGGGATAAAAGATCGAAGTTCAAAAGGATTTGATAAAGGTCAGGCCGCAGGTAAGCCACCAGTGCAAAAGACAGGGCAAATCCAATGCACAATCCCTTGGCACTTGCCCGGGGAGTAAGTAGCGAGGCGAGGAACATGCCCAGCATCGGACCGGTGGTGTAAGAGATCATCCCAAAGGCGAGCACCACCACATTTACTTTGCCCCTCAACTGGTCAAGTTCCACTGCAAATCCGGCCAGTAAAATTCCCCAAATCAAAACGAGCATACGGGAAAGGAATAGATCTTTGGCATCCCCTCCTTGTTTATTACCCTTTCCGTCCCGTATAAGGGAAAGGGTGGTCTGGGAAAGGGCAGCCAGGATAGAATCCAGGCTGGATATGGCAGCGGCAAAGATTCCGGCGAGGATCAACCCGCGCAGCCCAGCCGGCAGTTCCGTAACTATCCAGACCGGAAACACATAATTTCCATCCTCGGAAAAGATTGCGGGCTCAGTGCCCGCCATCCGCATGGGTTCGTAGTATGCATACAGAGCGGTGCCCACAAAAAGCATCAGGGTGGTGAGTAAAAGTGCTGCCGAACTGGCGATCATGGCTTTGCGAGCATCGGAAGCATCCCGACAACAAAACATTCGCTGGGCATTTAATTGATCCACCCCAAAAGCACTAAGGTTCTGGAAGGGCACCGCAATAATCGCTACCCACAGGGTAAAACCGACTGCCGGATCGGTGGTCAGGTTAAGCAGGGTAAATTTACCCGCTTCTCCCGCCGTATCCACCATTTGAGTCCATCCGCCATCGAGATGCGAAATAATCCAGCCCAAAGAAAAAAGCCCGGCTCCGACGAAAAGAAAGAACTGCATTACATCCGTCCAGATAACGGTTCGCATCCCCCCCATCCAAGTCCATCCCACTGCAAACAGCCCGATGATCCATATACAATGTTCGAACTCGAGTGGAGTGACGACTTTCAGGGCAAGGGCCGCCACCAGTACTCTTACACTTTGGCCTAGAATTCCTCCGATTTGAAAAATGATCGTGGCCAAGCGTTTCGCCCCGATTCCCAGGCGGTTGCCCATAAAATCGTAGGGGCTGTAAATCTCCTTCTCATAAAATGCTTTGACGAAATAAATACCCACCAACACGCGGGCCACAATGGATCCCAGCCCCCATTGCAAATAAGTAAAATCTCCAGTTGCCGCATAGACCATCCCGGGTACCCCGATAAAAGTAACTCCGCTTATTTCTGTTGCGATTATAGAACCCGAAACCGCTGGCCAGGGGAGGGTACGACCTCCCAGGAAGAAGTCTTTAATGGTGGATTGCTTTCCCTTCAGGGCATGACCGACCCAAGTGGTCAGAGCGAGGTAACCCGCCACAACCAACCAATCGATCTGTGTGAAAAATTGATGATATTCCATCCGCCCGCCATCAAAGATAGCTTTGGGTGTTGTGGAAACGGAAAAGCGATTTCCGTGAATAAGTCCTTAGCTATGTGAATAACTCCTTACTGGCTCGGTTAAATGTGAATTGTTTTTTCTCGACCCATGGTTGTGCTGTCTTTCTTGATCTTTACATGTCTGTATCCCTTGGCACCCCGTTTAAACCTTCGGCAAAAAAAGTTCTTCTTTGTGGCTCGGGCGAGCTTGGCAAAGAGGTGGTCATCGAGTTGCAGCGCTATGGCGTGGAAGTCATCGCACTTGATGCCTACGAAAATGCCCCTGCCATGCAGGTGGCAGATCGTTCCCATGTGGTATCCATGCTCGATGGGCCCGCCCTACGATCAATCATTGAGCTTGAAAATCCCGACCTGGTGGTCCCCGAGGTCGAGGCCATCGCCACCGATGTTTTGGCCGAATTGGAGGCGGGAGGCACAACCACGATCATTCCTACTGCCCGGGCAACCCAGCTTACGATGAACCGCGAGGGTATCCGCCGGCTCGCCGGTGAGGAGCTTGGCCTGCAAACCTCTCCCTATCGTTTTGCAGAGACTGAGGAAGAGTTTACCCAGGCGGTCGCAGAGATTGGAATGCCCTGTGTGGTCAAACCCATCATGAGTTCCTCGGGCAAGGGCCAAAGCACCATAAAAAGTGCCGGGCAAATTACACAGGCCTGGGAATATGCCCAGGCGGGCGGACGTGCGGGCAAGGGCAAAGTGATTGTGGAAGGATTTGTGGATTTTGATTATGAAATCACCCTGCTCACGGTTCGTCATGCCGAGGGTACCTCCTTTTGCGATCCCATTGGCCATGTTCAGGTGGATGGAGATTACCGGGAGTCCTGGCAACCACACCCCATGTCCGATAGGGCCATTGCTGAGGCCCGTGAATATGCCCGGAAAATTACCGATTCTTTGGGTGGGTGGGGCGTATTTGGGGTGGAACTCTTTATCAAGGACGATCAGGTCATTTTTAGCGAGGTCTCCCCCCGTCCCCACGATACTGGCATGGTCACGATGATTTCCCAGGACCTTTCCCAGTTTGCCCTGCATGCCCGGGCCATTCTTGGTCTGCCCATCCCTGCCATCCGCCAGTTTGGACCCTCAGCATCCAGTGTCATCCTCGTTGAGGGAGAGTCGGATCATCCAAGCTTTGGCAATTTGGAGACCGTGCTTGCCCAGCCCGATGTACAGCTTCGCTTGTTTGGAAAGCCGGCAGTTTCCGGTCGGCGGCGCATGGGGGTTGCCCTGGCCCGAGGCGATTCATTGGAACATGCCCGGAGCAAGGCACAGTCTGCCAGTTCCTCCATTGAGGTATCTCTTTGATGAGCGAATTTCGGGAATTGATCGACCTGCTCGAGAAATTTCGGGACGATCGGGACTGGTCCCAATTTCACGACTCCAAAAACCTTGCCCTTGCTCTTTCCATCGAAGCGGCGGAATTAAATGAACTCTTTTTATGGAAAAAAGATGCCCAGTGTGAAGAGGTGGATAAACAGCGTCTAAAGGAAGAACTGGCTGATGTTTTTGCTTACGCCCTTATGCTTGCGGCCAGACATGGACTGGATGTTTCACAGATCGTCAAAGACAAGATCGACCTCAATGCCCAAAAATACCCGATTGAACAATCCCGTGGAAATTCGGCAAAATACAAAAAACCTTAATTTACCCTGGTATTTTCCTGGATAATTTTAAGGTTTTATTCATTTTTCTCCAAGGGGAGAAAGATTTGTCTTCAAAAAGCATAATAAGATAACTTATTGACTGCCTTCGTGTGTGCTAACACTATTATAGATGTGTGATTTCCTTCGTTCGTAAACCCCTTTTTTGCCTGAGCATTTGTTTTGCTCCTCTTTTGTCTGCCCAAATTGAGCACCAGGGGGTGGTAGGCGGCCCTTTTCATGGATACCTTGAGGATTCGGACGGACAGACCCGTGTACAAGTTGGCCCTGTTGCCGATTTTTCCGTGCCCAGCGGATTATCTGCCCGGGCCACGCAAAACCGTATTTCATCGGGGGGAAGTTCCCCACTTTCTGCCTCAATAATTCTTGATGATGGTACCTACACCGTCCTTGATCCATCTCAGGTCGAGTGGAGTTTTAGTAAGCCCCACCTAAGGGTTGACAATGGTTCCCTCCTTGCCGAGGTCATGCCCAAGCAAACATCCATCCGGGTGCGTGCCTCTGCCGAAGGGTTTGAGCAAAGCTTTACCATATTCATTCTTGCCGATGATGGACTTGTTGCCGAGGAGGCGGAGGCTAGGCTTCCCGAAGTTTTGCGCTCTGCTATTGAGTTGGAAGCTAAGGGTTGGAAGCAATCCGAATGGTTTGGTATATTTTACGATGCCCAAAATGGTTGGCTCTACCATGTGGACCATGGATGGTTGCATTCATCCCCCGGGGGTACAGATGCCGCCTGGTTTTGGAACGAAGAACAGGAGTGGTTCTGGACGGGTCCACAAATCTACCCCCACCTCTTTCGCAATCGCGATGCTGCCTGGCTTTATTTTTTCCGCCAGGCATTACCCCGCCAAGTTTTTTACAATTATAATTCCGAAAAACTGGAAGAAGTAACTGCCCCCTAATTGAGCATCCTATTTTATTTGAAACCCTATGAAAACCTCCATCTTTATTAGCCTACTTTCACTTTGTTTATTTAGCCTGTCCACGGCCGCACCCCCAGTTCCCTTTTCTGGAAAACTGGCGGTGGATGGGAAAAACTTTCATGGCAATGCCCGGTTTTCCTTTTCCATCGTGGATGGCCAGGGAGATGAGCACTGGAGACATTCTCAGGAACAGGGCTCAATGATTGAGAATGTTGTACTCAATGGCCGCTACCTTGTATTGCTTGGCGGGCAGGGCATGAAAGCCCTTCCGCCCCGTTTGTTCTTAGACCACGACCAACTCTTCCTTCGTGTACAGGTTGACCTGCAGGACGGGCAGGGCATACGCCTGCTCGAACCCGACCAGCGTATTACTTCCTCCCCCTATGCCTTGACTGCCGAACTCGCCCGCTTGGCCGAAAAAGCCTCTGTTGCCGACGCTGTATCCCCGGGATCGATTACTCAAGATATGCTCGCCGATGGAGTATTTGCCGATTTAAACCGTACAATTGAACTGAGCGACTTGCCTGCGGAAGTATTGCAGGGCTTAAGCCGCACCATCACCCTGAACGATCTTGGATTAGATGTGGTAGCCGAACTCAATTCCACCATTGATCACTCCCGCTTGTCTTTAGAAGTGCGTGAAGATTTAAACCGTACGATTGTAATCACCCGCGAGATGCTACCTCAGAATGTGCGGGATGATCTGAACCGCACCATTGGTGTCGCTCAGCTATCTGCCGAGGTAAATGAAAAGCTAAACCGCGACTTTACCATCCAACCCGGTTCCATTTCCAAATCCCTGCTAGGGCAGGATGTGCTCAGTGATCTCAACCGTACCGTTCAGCGCCACCACCTGTCCGAGGATTTGCGGGCCGAGCTCAACCGTACCATCCGCCTGCGTGACTTAGCCCCCGAAGTTATCTCCGACTTAAACGATTCCATTCAGTATGGATCCATCACTCTCGACCTACTTTCTTCTCAAGTTCGCAATGATCTTAATCGGACAATTACCAAGAGCATGCTTGCTGAGGATATCAAGAACGACCTAAACAGAACGATTACCCTGGCAATGTTGCCTCAGGAGGTAAGGGATGATCTGAATCGTACCATCGGGGGCGCCCAGCTTTCTAGCGAAGTTGCAGGAGCGTTGAAGCCCGTCATTTCGGGTAGTCCTGTCTCTATTCATGCTCATGCTGGAGAAGGTGCAACTCTACATGTACAAGCTAACGGTGGAAACTTATCTTACCAGTGGAAAAAGGAAGGAGTAAGCCTTGCGGGTGCAACTTCTCGCGTGCTCACTATTTCTGACCTCAATGCATCTCAGCACGAGGGGAATTACACTGTGGTAGTCAGCAATACATTTGGTTCCACCACCAGTTCGGTCGCCCAAATCGATGTGAATGGTAGCCTTACTGAAGGTTTGGTAGCTTGGTGGAAGTTTGATGAGACAGCCGGTGATGTTGCCTATGATTCAAGTGGAAATGGAAACGATGGAAATTTGACGAACGGCCCGACTTGGTCAGAGGGGAAAATTGGTGGAGCGTTGAGCTTTGATGGAACAAATGACATGGTTCGCACCAATCTTAGTGGTTCCTACAACGAAGATTTTACATGGTCTGCATGGATCAAAACAACAGACACGCAAGGAGGAGTTCTTGGGTTATCAGGAGATACTTGGGAAGTTGGTGGTGCATCATTTTACATTTATCAGGGCAGTCCAAAAGTTGATGTACATTCCGTTGGAGCCAAATTGGGAAATTTTAACTTAAGCTCAAATACTTGGACTCATTATCTATTAACTGTTAAGGATTCGGGTGGTACCGTAGATCCTGTTAGGATATTCGTTAATGGCCTCATCGAAATTGACTCAACTTTGAATTGGTTTACATACAATGGGCAAAATTTTAATCTGCGGATCGCTCATGTACCAACTCATGGTGAATATTACGAAGGCCTCATCGATGATGTGCGCATTTACGACCGTGTGTTGTCTACTGTTGAGGTGAGGGCGCTGTATGAGTTGGGCGAGGGACTGGAAGGCGATGGTGGTTCTGGTGCAGTGGTGAGTGGCGAGGTGCCCGATGGATCCATTAGTTTGAGTAAGTTGTCCAACGAGGTCCGTGCCGATTTGAACCGTACGATCACGCTGGGCGACTTAGCCCCGGAAGTCATCGCCGATTTAAACGATTCCATTCAGCAGGGTTCTATCACCCTCGACCTACTTTCTTCTCAAGTTCGCAATGACCTTAACCGTACCATCACCAAGTCGATGCTGAGTCAGGAGGTTAGGGATGATCTGAATCGTACCACCGGAGTCGCCCAGCTTTCGAGCGAAGTAGCAGGAGCGTTGAAGCCCGTCATTTTCGAAAGCCCTGCTTCCATTATATCCGTTGGGGGTGTAGGAGTAAAACTTGCCGTGGAAGCTAACGGTGGAAACTTATCTTACCAGTGGAAAAAGAATGGGCTGAATCTAGCGGGTGCAACCTTTCCCGTGCTTACCATTTCTGATCTCAATGCCACTCAGCACGAAGGAAATTACACCGTGGTGGTCAGCAATATATTTGGCTCAACTACCAGTTCCGTAGCCCAAATCGATGTCAACGGCAGCCTTACTGAAGGTTTGGTTGCTTGGTGGAAATTTGATGAAACAAACGGAACCATTGCAAATGATTCAAGTGGCAATGGAAATGAAGGAAATTTAACCAACGGCCCTACCTGGACGAGTGGTAAAATCGGAGGGGCATTAAGTTTTGACGGGGCGGATGATCGCGTAAAGATACCTCATACCATTCTCGATCAAAAATTAGCATTTACTGTATCTCTTTGGTTTAACATGAAAATGGGAAGCGATGGTTCATACCATGCCTTGATAACCGCGGCTAACTCTTCTAACGCAAATGCTTTTACTTTTGAAAAGCGCCCAGACCATAGTATTGCGATTAGAGACATGGGGGAAATTTCAATCTCTACAGCCAAAACATCAGATTTTTGGACTTCAACCTGGAGGCATGTCACGCTTGCTAAAAGTTCAGTAGGGATTGTAATTTATTTATCTGGAGAAGAACTTGATTCAAAAAATTACTCTACTGCTACAACTAGTGTAGATGCGAATGGTTTGTGGATAGGACCTGATCAAGATTCTGTAGGAGGAGGATGGCAAAGCGGACAGTCTGTGAAAGGTGAGTTAGATGACTATCGTATCTACGACCGTGCCCTGTCTGCATTTGAGGTAAAGGCATTGTATGAACTTGGAGATCAACCGGTTGGTAATGCAGTGACTGGTTCGGGCACGGTGATCAATGGTGAAGTAGGAGACGGGTCAGTAACGGCAAGCAAGCTCGCAAATAACACGATTACAACTGCCCAACTTAACGAACAAATCCTCAAGTATTTAAAGCCCGAGATTACTCTGGCCCCGCAGGCACCTGGGCTCATTTTTAACGGACAAACCATCACCTTGCACTCCCGTGCGGAGGGCAAATATTTAACTTATCAATGGTATAAAAATGGTCAGGCCTTAGCAGGTGCGAATAATAAACGCTACGTGATCGAGGACGTAAATGGTACCCTGCACGATGGAAATTATACCCTCGTGGTGAGTAATGATTTTGGATCGATTACTACTCAGCCCACCGAGCTTTTGGTGGATGGTACTCCGACAAGCCACTCCGTGGCCTCGATCAGTATGGATATGATTTTCTGCCCGCCCGGTACTTTTACTATGGGCAGTCCGACCAATGAAACTGGACGGGGGACCGATGAGACCCAGCATCTGGTTACCCTGAGTCATGGATTTTATCTCGGTAAATACGAGGTTACGCAAGCCCAATACCAGGCAGTAATGAATGGAAACTCCGCGGGTCTGAGTGCCGACCCGAGCCAGTTTAAGGGGAGCAATCGCCCGGTGGAAAAAGCCTC